>JAOAAK010000036.1 GCA_026418905.1 Bacteroidales bacterium
AGATGTGTATAAGAGACAGTGTCTATGCGGGTTGTGTTGCTACGATGATGGGAATGATTATGTATTATTACCGATATCCTACACAACCCACTGGTTTTCATAGCTATCAAAGCCCTTACGGTACACTTTCAATAAATTTCAATCAACATCAATACAAGTACGAAGAAATGCCTTATAAACTGCAAGGTGAAAATTTGATGGTAGCTAAACTCCTTTTCCACTGTGGTGTATCGGTTAACATGAATTACAGTCCACATGGTTCAGGAGCATACATGGACGATGTGGTTGAAGCTATGAAAACCTATTTTGGTTATCATTCAAGCATATATCTAGACTATAAGGACTATTATTCAGACAACGGGTGGATTAACAAGCTTAAAACAGAACTAAATGCTTTTCGCCCCATTCCTTATGCAGGATTTGATACAACTTCAGGTCATGCTTTTGTTTGCGATGGCTACGACGAAATGAATTTATTTCATTTCAACTGGGGGTGGAGTGGTTATTTTAATGGATACTATGCTATTAACAATTTGAACCCTGCTAGTAATTTTAGTTTAGGACAGCAAGCGATTTTTAATTGTTACCCGGCCAGCCAATATAATACTGGAAGTTGTGCTCACTATTCCATGCAGGAAAAATCGGGGAGTCTACAGGTAGGATTCCCTTTTTCTAATTATGGTAATAATTTACAATGTAGCTGGCTCATTGATCCTAATGATACTCTCACGGGAATAGATCTCTATCCTGCCTATTTTGCTACCGAATCGGCCAACGATATTTTGACCATTTACAAAGGTTCAGACGCAAATGCTCCTCTTTTTGCCACTTACAGCGGTAATTCCATGCCATCCCACATCTTCATCCCAACTCAAAAATTGTATGTTACTTTCACATCCAATAGCAGCGTAACAGATAAAGGCTTTCACATTGACTACTATTGTTCTTCTCCACTTTTTTGTACAACGAATAATATTCTTACCCAAGAAAGTGGCTATATTTCCGATGGAAGTGGATCTTACCCATATCGAGAAAATACTAGATGTCGTTGGATTCTCAAACCTATTGGAGCAGATGGAATTTTCTTGCATTTCATTAATTTTAATCTAGATTATCCTAGCGATATTTTGTCTGTATATAAATATCCTGAGAATATTCTATTAGAAACTTTTTCTGGCTACATGCAAAACCAAATTTTTTATTTTCCTTACCCACAATTAAACCTCATCTTTAAAACAAATGATGCAGTTAACAAGGATGGTTTTCTGATATATTATTCTGCTTCCTTCGCTGGAATGAATGAAAAAGAACCTTGGTCCATACGCTATTGGTTTAGTGACCATCAAACAATTGAAGTTTTTTTGAAGAACCTTCCTTCAGGACCATATCAACTTTACATTTGTGATGTTACAGGAAGAACAACAGGCAATTTCTTTCTCCATATAAATTCTCCTGAATCTCATTATAGTTTCCCTTCTAACCTGAAACCAGGAGTTTATTTTATGCGCCTAGAAAATGAAAATTTTAGGTGGGATACAAAAATTATGATTGCACGTTAACTACTGAAAGTGCTTGATCGAGGTCAGAAATTAGGTCGTCCACATCTTCAATACCTACTGAAAGGCGCACTAAGCCATCGGTGATAAAGGCAGCTTTTTTGGCTTCAGGAGAAACAGATGCATGGGTCATCGAAGCAGGATGTTGTATTAGACTTTCTACCCCTCCTAACGACACAGCAAGCAAAATAAGCTTCACAGAGTTCATGAGTTGAACACCAGCCTCGTAGCCTCCTTTTAATTCAAAGCTAATCATACTTCCGGGGCCTTTCATTTGCTTTCTGGCTAGTTCATACTGTGGATGTGAGGTCAAACCTGGATACATAACTTTTTCAACTTTGGGGTGATTGTTAAGATATTCGGCAATTTTGATGGCATTTTCTTGTGCTTTTTCCATGCGTAATTTAAGAGTTTTTAAGCCACGGATGATTAAAAAAGCTTGATGAGGATCCATATTAAAACCGAGAGTTACCATAGTTTTTCGAAGTTTTTCATAGAGTTCTTGGGTCTTTGTTACGATAACTCCTCCCACCACATCGGCATGACCATTAATATATTTGGTTAAAGAGTGTAACACCACATCAGCACCAAGTTCCAAAGGTGTTTGTAAAATTGGGCTGCAAAAAGTATTATCGACCACCAAAATCAATTTTTTCTTTCTAGTGATTTCTGATATTGCTTCAATATCACTTATTTCCATTGTTGGATTTGCTGGGGTTTCAAGATATATGAGCTTTGTGTTAGGTCGAATAGCTTGTTCGATAGCATCCAATTGTGAAGTATTTACAAAAGTGCCTTCAATTCCCCACCTAGAAAGATAACTTTCCATTAAAACACGAGAAGCACCATATAAAGCTGAAGTGCTTACAAAATGATCGCCTTGCGATAACAAACTCAGCATGACAGTTGAAACAGCTCCCATACCAGAACTGCAAGCAATTCCACCATAACCCTTTTCAAGCAAAGCCATCTGTCGCTCAAAAGTCTCTATAGTTGGATTTCCAATTCTAGTATATATAAAACCTTTTTCTTTGCCAGCAAAAAGGTCAGCACCATGCTGGGCATCTCTAAATCGAAAAGTTGATGTCTGATAAATAGGTGTGACAGCACTACCAAAGGTATCATCTAGCTCAGCTCCGTGAATGAGCTGGGTATCAACTTTGAATTTTGCTGCATCCATTTTTTCAACAAAACTACAATTTTACATGGATTCAAATTATGTACCTTTGTAAAAAAACAACATGAAATTTATTCGAAATCCTTTTGTTGAACTAAGCGGATATAACTGTTTTGGCTGCTCACCAACGAATCCGATGGGCTTAAAAATGCAATTCCACTTGGATGGAGATTATGTCATAAGTAAATGGACGCCTCATTCACATTATCAGGGGTGGTACCATATTCTTCACGGAGGCATACAAGCCTCCTTGATGGATGAAATTGCCAGCTGGGTGGTATTTGTCAAAGTAGGCTCCTCAGGAGTTACACAACATATGGAAATAGAATACAAAAAACCTGTGCCGATCAAGCATCCCATTGTTCTTAAAGCCACATTAAAATATTTTGAAAATCCCAGAGCCGTCATCCAAGTTGAGTTATATTCTCAAGAAGAATTGTGTACCACTGGAATTTTTACCTATTTTGTATATCCTTTCGAATTTGCTAAGAAAAAATTTTATTACCCAGGAATAGAAGCTTTTTTCGAATGAAATTTATTTAACATGGATAGAATAGCCGTTTTTCCAGGTACGTTTGATCCCATCACAATTGGCCATGAAGCAACCATTCGTCAGTTTCTGCCCCTCTTTGATAAAATATACGTAGCCATAGGCAATAATCCGGAGAAAAAAACATATTTTCCGTTAAAAAAGCGCCTAGAGTGGCTTAAGATCGTTTTCGAAGACGAACCTAAAATTGAAGTAGACTATTACAACGGACTGACAGTGGATTTTTGCAAACAAAAAAACGCACGTTATATTTTACGTGGTTTACGAACCTCAGAAGACTTTGAATACGAACGAAGAATTGCTCAAGTCAACCGTATGCTTTCCCCTGAAGTGGAAGTCCTTTTTATTCTTACAAAACCCGAACATACATCCATCAATTCAGGTGTTGTTAGGGAAATTCACCGCAGCGGAGGTGATATATCACAATTTGTCCCAGCAAAAATTGTTCATTTAATTCAGACATATAAGGAAGAGAAATGAAAAAACTTTTCAACCTGATTATTTTCTCATTCTTGATTATATCGCATTTGCATGGGGCAAAAACTACCATCGAAGGATATGCCCCAGGGGGTGAAGGCTTGCAAATCCGTCTATATGAATACGAAGACTTGATTTCTTTTAAGGAAAAATTGCTAGGTATCTGCACCATCGACTCGTTGGGAAATTTTTCTTTTTCTGTTCAACTTTTTCAGAACGAAGTCAAGATGGTTTTTTTTCGTATCATGTATTTTCAAACCATTTATTTTTTTATAGAAGCTAACAAAAACTATCAAATAAAATTAGATAGTTTCTATTACCGAGACCCCTTGCGGATTCACATTCCTATACACTCAAAAATTGAATTATCTCTACAAATTGAAAATATTCCAGATACAGACATTAACATTTTGATAGCTTCACTTCAGATGGATTACGAAAAATACGTCGAACAAATTTTATCAGCAGGAAGAGATCTAAAATACAATTATTCATTCAAGCATTCTCAACCTTCAGATGTCAAAAAAATCGCTGATTCACTAATCTATAAATACAGTTCATATGCTAACCCCTATTTCAAAAATTTTCTTACTTATACCATTGCAAATCTCTATCTTGTTTCACGTATATACAATAAAAAATCTCTTTACACTGAATTTCTGTACAACAAACCCTTCCTCTATAACCACCCTGCCTATATGGATTTCTTTTCTAATATGTTTGAAGATTACTTAGTCAATGAATCCAAAAAAGTACGTTTTTCTGATCTCGACAAGCACGTTAACAAAAAAGTAAATTATCTTGCTTTGTTAGATTCGATTGGCCGAGATACTCTTTTAAAAAATGAGATCATCAGGGAGATGGTTCTCATACTTAATTCAAAAAAATGGTATACTTCCCCTGGCCTTTATTTCAAGCAGGATTCCGTATTAAAACTCCTTAAGCTTCAAGCTAAATTAACGAGGTTTGATATTCATACTCGTATTATTCAAAACCTTATTTTTATGCTTACACGCTACAACGAAGGTAAAGACCTACCACCTTTTAAGTTTATGTCACTCAACAAAAAACCATTTACGAATGATTCATTATTGGGAAAATACAATTATTTCATATTCTTTGTTACTTGGAGCAAAGCATGTTTGCAACACTTGAAAGCAGCTGAAGCTATACAAAAAAAATGGCAAGATAGTTTACAAGTCATACCCGTTAGTGTCGATTTGGAACCTATTACCGTACACTTTTTTGCAAAGGATAAAAAATTAAATCTCAATTTTTACCATTTTAATGACGATTATTTAGCCCTTGAACAACTTTCGGTCAAATCTTACCCACAATGCATGTTCATCGATAAAGACGGTAAAATTATTCGTCACGCTGCCCCATGTCCAGGTGATGGTTTTGAATTGTATCTGAATAAATTTTTTGAAAAGAAAAATAAATAAGGATTATTTCTTTTTAAGCACCTGTTTAAGAGCTTGTTGATATTTTCTTGCATTGACGGCATGTTCTGCAGCTGTTCTAGCAAAGCGGTGATAACCCGAAAAATCTTCACGAGCACAGAAAAACAAATAATCATGTTTCTCATAGTTTAATACAGCTTCAATAGCTGAAAATGAAGGCTGACGAATAGGTCCTGGTGGTAATCCGTAATTCAAATATGTGTTGTACGGACTATTAATCTCTAAATGTCTCTTTAAAACACGTTTCATTGAAAAATCTCCCCAAGCATAAACGACAGTTGGATCAGCTTCAAGTTTCATTCCTTTGTGAAGGCGATTGATATAAACGCCAGCAATTTTGGCCATTTCATCGGTTTGTGATGTTTCTGCATCAACAATAGATGCCAAAATCATAACTTCCACAGGACTTAAACCAATTGCTTTGGCTTTGTTAGTTCTTTCTTGATTCCAAAATTGAAAAAATTCTTTTCTTAACCTCTCGAAAAAAGCTTTCACGGATATCGTCCAATAAAATTCATAGGTAAATGGCAAAAAAATAACACGGATGTTTTCAGTCGTGAAACCCAATCTTGTACAAAAAGTATCATTCCTTAACATCAGCAATAATGAATCCTTACCAAAAAGAAATTTATGACCAATTTTAGCAACTAAGTCTTCATTGGTTCTAAAGATTGGTATAGTAAATTGAAATGGTTCTTGATTACCTGACACAAACATGTTTATAAGCTCATTAATGCTCATTCCATTACGAATCGCATACCTACCTACTTTGATCCTAGCAGAAAATTTTTTGTATTTAGCAACCAAATCAAAAATTTGCACATGCTTTAAATGACATTTTTTAATGAGAGTATCTCGAATGGATGAATAATCTTGGCCAGGATAAACGTAAACGATTTTTTTTTCTTCGACGTCAACAGCAGAACTAATAAAAACGATATAATAAGCATAAAAAACAAACCCCATCAAAAGAAAAACAAGAAATAACAAGTAATATCTTTTCATAGGTTATTGCTTTCACTTTCAAATAATTCAATCATTCCAACCAATTCTACAGGACCCTTAAGCATGAGTTTTGTGGGAAAGCAAGTTACTTCAAATTCTCCTCCAGGTGCATGAATCCTTATTTGGTTCTCAGAATACCACCCAAGTTCATGAGCAAGCCATGCAGCAGCTGATACACCCGTCCCACACGAAAGGGTTTCCCCTTCCACACCCCGCTCATAAGTACGTATTCTTATTTTGTCGAACTGAATGTCAACAAAATTGACATTTACACCACCTGGTGCCAAATCCTCTCTAAAACGATACTTCAAAGCTTCTTCTTTAATGTTCACTTTAGAAACATCCTCAACCCTCAAAATTATGTGAGGAACACCAGTATCTATTAACCATGAATTCGAATCAATCTCCCGTATGGAGGAATGAATATAAATATCAACCTCTATTTGATACTCTGGAAAAGTAATTGCTCTCAAAAATCCTTCATGAAGTCCGTCATCGGTCTCGAATGAACACCTTTGTCCATTAAATAATCGGTAATAATGGGCAAAAGCTACTGCGCATCGTGCTCCATTCGCGCACATAATAGCACGACTACCATCAGAATTGAAATATTCCATCTTAAAATCTGCTACTTCTGATGGTCTTATTACAATCAACCCATCTGCACCAACACCCTTATGCCTATCACAAAGTTTTTTAATTGTTTTTTCATCCCACCAAATGCAATTATTCCTATCATCCAACAAAATAAAATCATTTCCTGCCCCATGAGCTTTGATAAGTCTAATCGTCATGATTATTGAATTTCATTAAGCCAATTTGCTTGAAAAGGCAGATCGAAATTTCTAAATTGAGGTGAAGGTTTTACGTAAACCCACTGGTTACTTATCTTAAGTAAGATTCCATTTTCAAAGAAAAACATTTTGTTCACATAATTTTTCTGAATTCCATACAGCATTAAAATTGGTGGAATATACTTATAGCCCGTCAAATTAAAAGGTGATTGCCAAAATTCCAGATAAGTAGCATTCCTGACAGGATCTTTAATGATTTTTACTAGTGTATCTTGAGAACTTTTGACATCTAGAACCAGCGTGGGAG
Source organism: Bacteroidales bacterium (assembly GCA_026418905.1). Taxonomy (NCBI): domain Bacteria; kingdom Pseudomonadati; phylum Bacteroidota; class Bacteroidia; order Bacteroidales; species Bacteroidales bacterium. Next base: position 7,330 of record JAOAAK010000036.1, read on the forward strand.
TTTCAACTTTTTCTCTCTCAATCAACTTTTCTTGAAGAATGTGAAAAGTATCCTGTGATGCTATTTTCAATTTTACATATTCCATTTTGATGAGAGAGTCGATCCATCCGGAGTCCATTTCTCTATATGCGGGATTGGAAATGATTCTTTGCCACATTTCCCAATAGAAGGCGGAATCGACTTTTATGTTTTTTGCCAAAATGAGAAGTGAATCCTGATCATATCTTAAGCTATCTTTTGCAACAGGCTTAATAAAATTACCCGATGGATGAGACTTGTTTTCAATCATATAAAAACGCGGGATAAGTTCGATTACCATGTTTTTCTCTTCCACAATCAGCAAATACAAGAATTCGGCTGATAAAACCAATGCTATCCCGAGCACTAGGCCAGCCCAGAATCTACCCTTTTTCATACATCACGACAAAATGTCATTTTTTTCTACAAAAATATCATTTTCACAATTTTTGTAATAAAATACCAATGAAATCGTTAATGAGAAAAAATTATCACTATGAAAGCAGTCAAATTTATTGCATTCAGTATATTGGCTGGCTTCATTGGTGGATTCATCGCATATCATATTTTTACACATCAAAGTAAAATTCCAGCTTTAAATCCCAGCATTCCTGTTCAACCGGTACAATATTCAGAAGAAAGCAGAATTTCTACATTACCAGATTTCACTTATGCAGCCGAAATTGCTTTGCCTGCTGTTGTACACATTAAAACATCATTTACAAAGACATTTACGTTTCAAGATGACTTTTTCTCACCTTTTTTTGATTATTTTGACATATCACCCAAATTACAGAGAGAGTTTCCCGCTCAGGGTACTGGTAGTGGAGTCATCATAACCAATGATGGATACATTCTTACCAATCACCATGTCATCAATAATGCTGAAAAAATTCTTGTCACACTCAATGATAAGAGAGAATTTGAGGCTCGACTAATAGGTTCAGATCCCAATACAGACCTGGCTTTACTAAAGATTGATGCCACCAATCTTCCATTCCTTACGTTCGGCAATTCGGACCATGTGAAAGTTGGTCAATGGGTTTTAGCTGTAGGTAATCCTTTTAATCTTACATCTACCGTAACAGCCGGTATTGTCAGTGCTAAAGCTCGCAATATTAACATTTTAAAATCCGCTTCTGCTATTGAATCATTCATTCAGACTGATGCTGCTGTTAATCCAGGCAACAGTGGTGGAGCCCTAGTAAATCCCAACGGAGAACTTATAGGAATTATTACTGCTATTGCCACTCCTACAGGTGCATACGCTGGTTATTCTTTTGCTATTCCATCGAACATCGCAAGAAAAATTGCCCAAGATTTGATGGAATACGGCGTCGTTCAACGAGCATATTTTGGTGCCTCTATTGTCGAAGTCAACGCCGAATTAGCTAAAAAATTCGGACTTTCTAGCACACAAGGTGTATACATCCAAGAAGTTTTTCCTGATGGTGCCGCTTATGATGCTGGTATAGATGCTGGTGACGTTATTCTGCAGGTCGATTCTGTCCAAATAAATAATACATCTCAATTTCTGGAAATTATAGCCGAAAAAAGACCAGGTGATCGAATCAACGTGACGATATCACGGGGAAACAAAATTCTTCAAAAAAGTGTTACCCTTAAAAACCGTACAGGTCAAACTTCATATCTCAACAAAAATGCTGTCAACTCCATTTCATTGCTTGGAGCCACATTTGAACCAGCATCTCAAGAAGAGCTTAAGAAACTAAGACTCAATCATGGCATTCAGATTACAAAACTCAAGGATGGCATTCTCAAACGTATTGGCATTAAAGAAGGATTTATTATTACTAAAATTAATCAAAAAGATATCATAACACTCGAGGATCTCGAACAATCACTTTCTCGATCTGGCGGTATCTTTATTGAAGGAGTTTATCCAAATGGAATGAGAGCATATTACGGTTTTGGATTATAATATATATCATTACTTTTCTATTAAACTTTTTTCACTTTTTATCGTTTAATGTAATATAAAGCCACCCTGCCATGAGACAATTAAAAATATCACGTTCCATTACCAACCGCGACGCTACGAGCATAGATCTTTATTTACAAGAGATAGGGAAAGAAGAACTTCTTTCTGTCGAAGAAGAAGTTCAACTTGCACAACGTATCCGACAAGGAGATATACAAGCTTTAAACAGACTTGTTAGAGCAAATCTTAGATTTGTAGTCTCCGTAGCAAAGCAATATCAAAATCAGGGTTTAAGTTTACAAGATCTTATTAATGAAGGTAACATTGGCCTAATTAAAGCAGCTTATAAATTTGATGAAACCAGAGGTTTTAAGTTCATTTCTTATGCTGTTTGGTGGATTCGCCAATCTATTCTTCAAGCTCTAGCGGAACAATCACGAATCGTCCGCATACCACTTAATCAAGTAAGTTCACTCAACAAGCTCATTAAAGAAGCTTCTTATCTTGAACAAGCTTTCGAACGAAGTCCTTCAATTTCTGAACTTGCTGAATACCTTAAAATGCCCGAAGAAAGAGTCGCAGAAACAATTCGTTTAAGTGGTAAACATGTTTCTGTCGACGCTCCATTGCCTGAAGATGAAGAAACTACCATGATTGATCTCATGGAAAGCCAAGATTATGCCAAAACTGATCAAAGTCTCGATGAAGAAAGTTTAAAACTTGATATTGAACGGGCCCTTTCTACCTTAACAGAAAAAGAAAAGACGGTAATTAAAATGTTTTACGGAATTGACTATACTCATGCTCATACTCTTGAGGAAATTGCTGTAAAAATGAAAATCACCAAAGAGGGAGTCCGCCAAATTAAAGAACGTGCAATTAAAAGGCTTAAGCAAAATCAACGAAGCAAAATTCTTAAAACATATCTAGGCTAAGTCTCCAATAATTCTAACTTCAGGTTCCAATTCTACCTGAAACATTGTGAAAATTTTTTCTTGTATAAATTTTCCAAGTGAAAGTATTTCGCTTCCTGTAGCTTCGCCCAAATTTACAATCACTAAGGGTTGATCCTGATGAATTTTAGCTCTTCCCATCGTATAGCCTTTTAATCCTGCTTTTTCAATAAGCCATGCAGCAGAAATTTTCACTTGGTTTAGCCTATCGTCGACAAAACCCTGTAAATCAGGGTGTCTTTCCTTAAGCTGTTCAAATTTACTTCTATCAACCATTGGGTTTTTAAAAAAACTTCCAGCATTACCTAACACGTCGGGATCTGGCAATTTATTTTTCCTAATCTCTATTACTGTATTTCTAACATCCATCGGTTCTGGCTTGACGATGTTCCTACGTAATAAAAAAGATTTCAAGGAAGGATAGTCCAAATTGGGATGAAAATTTTTGTTCAGTCGGAAAACAACTTTTGTTATGATCCACTCGGGATGTTGCTGAAAAATACTTTGCCTGTAGGAAAATACAAGTTCATGACTATTCAGTTCCTTAAATGATTTTGAGTATACGTCGAAAAATCTAACCTTATGAATAAAAGGTCCTACTTCTACGCCGTAGGCACCAATGTTCTGAATTGGTGCTGCCCCAACAGTACCAGGAATGAAAGAAAGATTTTCAAGACCATACCATCCAGAATACAGCGAGGTCAAAACCCATTTATCCCAATCATAACCTGCATCTACACTAACTAAAACCTCTTCGTCTAATTCAGCCTCTACCGTATAAGAATTCGTTTTAAAATGAACGATCGTACCATCATAATCACCAACAAAAAGAACATTACTTCCTTTTCCCAAAACCATCCAGCGATCGAACGTTTTTTCGAGTACGTCAGGTAATTCTTGTTCATTTTCAAGGATTATTAATTCTCGTGCTCTGGAAGAAACACGAAAAGTCGTGTATTCCTTTAAATCTACATCATTCAACCGAATCATTCTTTCGTATAGTAAAATGAAATGTTTTCTTCAATCCTGACCTTACAAAGTATAAAAATAAATAATATACTGTTGTAATGCCAACTGCTATTAACGCGGACATACCCTCATTAAAATAAAAGTGTTGCAAGAGGAAAAAAAACAACAATAAGAGCACCACAGGTATAATAAAAGACAAAACGACAGCCAGCAATGCCTTCCCTTCTGAGATAACTACCTCTACCTTATCACCCGTTTTATAATTAACGGGGGCTTGTATTGGTATTTCTATATCCTGAACATTTCCATTCATGTTATGACAAGCATTTTTCACCTGACAGGTACCACAAGCCTCAGTTCTGATTAGGGAAACCACCACTTTTTCCGAGTCAACATATTTTATCACACCCGACTTACAAACTTCATTATTCATCGTCAGGATCATTTAAAGACACAGGTATGATTTTCCCATTAATTACTTGATGGGCGTTTTTAAGAAAATAATAAATGAAATCACCTATTTTGTGGGGAGTAATTTTTGCTTGATAAGCTGGAAAAGCCTGATGAAGCATATCAGTGTCGACAGCACCAGGGCATAAACTATTGACTTTAATACCCTTCTGGGCGAGCTCAACAGACAAAGATTCTACCAAATTTACTATTGCAGCTTTAGAAGCTGTGTATAACGCCATACCTGGAAATTTTTTACTTCCTTGAAAACCTCCCATACTACTTATGAAAACGACATGGGAATTTTCAAGTAAGTAAGGTAAAATCAATTGAGTCAGATGCAAAGGAGACCAAAAATTAACATCAAACACAGTTCGATAATCTTCGTAGGTGTACTCAAACCACTGCTTACAAATAATTGTAGCTGCATTATGTAAGACATGAGTCAAGCCTACGTTTTTCTTAGAAATAACGTCGGCAACTTTCTTTCTACCATCTTCTGTACTTAAATCTGCTTGAATCCATATCCATTCGGAACTATTTTTACTAGCTAATTGTGCTAATTCTTGAGGAGGATGGGATCGACTTACACCGAAAACCATGTTCTCTGACTCAGACAAAGCACGCTCTACCAAAGCCAATCCAATCCCTCGCGAACATCCTGTGATTAAAAAAATATTTTTCATTATTTCCTCAATCCGGCTACAAAAATATCAATTAAAATCATCATCTCTTGCTCCATACTAAAATGTAGATCTTCAATAAAATGAGGAATTTCTATTCCTCTGATCAATTTTGCCAATGCTTCCGTTACTTTCTCCACATCAAAATCTTTAAAAACACCTTGTTTTATGCCCTGGCTGAGAATGGAAGATAAAATTTCCTTTTCTATTTTTTCGTATCTCTCTCTGATTTTTTCAATCAAAGGCAGATGTTCTAGAACGTCTTTTTTTAAAAAAGCATAATACGATGTAGCTTCTTTCAAATGATTAAGTCTAAACTGAAAATAAAATTTAACCTTTTCAATCGGATCATCTATCACCGAAAGTTTTTGTTCCAGATCTTTTATAACCTTCTTAGCTTCTTGTTCTATAATATTTTGAAAAATATCACTCTTACTGCGAAAATAGTAATATATGCCAGTCTTTGCACGTCGAGCAGCTTGGGCTATATCTGCAAGCGATGTTTTTTTATAACCTAAAGAAAAAAAAACTTTCCTTGCTACTTCTAAGTAATATTCTTTGTTTTTATAAGATTTCGCTTTTTTCATGTGCTCACTACCTCCTTTGCATCGATTTCATATACTTCTACTTTTTCCTCTTCAAACGCACATTGCTGGTTATAGCTCGAAATTTCCTGAATAAGCTGACGAATTTTTTCATCGTCAGCCTCAAAAATAAGAAATGAAACATTATATCCTGGCCAAATGGATGTGTCTAATCGTGGATTTAGCTTGGCTGAGTAAAACAATACTTGAGGAATAAGATCATAACGGACATTCCCTATCTTTTCCAATATTTGTTCTATTTCTGATCTTGCAACAACGTTGCATGCAACATACAAAATTTTCATATTTCTATCGATTTCTAAAAAAAATCTCGTACATCATGGGCATGAGAATGAGTGTAATGAAGGTAGAAAAAAGCAAGCCACCAATCATTGTAATTCCAAGTGGTGACCAGACTTCGGATGCCAATCCCTTACTCAATGCCATAGGCAACATACCCAAGATGGTTGTCAGTGAAGTCATCAAAACTGGTCGCAATCGGCTTTTCCCGGCCGAAACAATAGCTTCACGAAGTTTCATCCGTCGAGAGATCAGTAAATTGGTATAGTCGACCAATACGATTCCGTTGTTTACCACAACCCCCAAAAGCATAATAATACCCACAAAAGTAACAAGACTTAAGGTAATTCCCGTCACGAAAAAAGCCCAAATCACACCAACGAGTGCCAATGGAATGGTAAATAAAATAATAAAAGGAGCTTTTAGTGACTTAAACTGAGCCACCATGATCATATAAACCAGCATTATACCAATGAAAAAAATTAATAACAAATTCGAAAAGCTTTCCATTTGTTCGTCACGCTGTCCACTTAAATACACTAATACCCCGGGTATGTGCCGATAAGAACGAATTATTTTATCTACTCTTCTTGTTGCCTCGCTAAGTGAAACATGGGCTTCTATGTCAGCAGTGACTCGGGCTACTCTTTCCTGGCCTAGATGTTCTATTTCAATAGGTGCACTCACTTTTTCTATTCTTGCTATTTCATTGAGAGGAACCATTTTTCCAGTTGGTGTAGATATGTATAAATTCATCAATTGTTCCATGTTAGATCTAAAGGAACTATCATAACGAACGAAAATGTCGTATTCCAGCCCTGATTGCTTAAAAACACCTGCATTAATTCCATAAATAGACTGCCTAAGTTGCATGGCAATTAATAAAGGTGTCAAGCCATGTATGATCGCTTTGTCCTTATCAATAATAATTTGATAAACAGGTCTAGATACACTCATAGAATTGGTTACATTTCTCAAAAAAGGTAGTTGTTTCAAGCTATCTTCTAGTTCATGGGCAATTCGATAAAGTTCTTTCATGTTACTTCCTTTGATAATGATGTCAATTGGTCTGACATTTCCTAGAAGCGCTGTACCAAGAATACTTCCCCCCGAAACATGATACGACTCAATTTGTGGATATTTTTTAAGTTCTTCCGTCAACAGGTGTGCAATTTCATGCGATGATCTTTTACGTTTTTCAGGAGGTAAGAGATGTATGGCAATCGTAGCAATGTTTTTCCCTTCTTTGAATCCCACAGAGCTTAAAATACCTCGTTCTGTCTGACCTATCACTGTGAATCCATAAACCATTTCAGGAACCAATTCTTTCACCCTCTGCTCTAAAAGTATGGCAAGTTTTTCCGTTTCATCTGTTCGCATACCCTCAGGTAAACGTATTTCCATCATAATATCTCCACTGTCAATATCTGGAATGTAGTCCATTCCAATTCTCAATGTTAGCAATATGGTTAAAGCCGACAACAAAGTGACAATTACAAATACAGTTACTTTGTTATTCAAAGCTAGTTCAAGCAATCTACCATAAATGTTCTCTAACCATTGAAATATTTTTTCGGTTTTGGCATAAAGAGGTATTTTTCTTTGTTCATGGACAGGTCTAATCAAAAGAGAAGTCAAAGTAGGAGAAAGAGTAATACTAACCAGAAGCGAAGCTAGTAATGCTGTCGTGGTAACAATCGCCATTTGTTTAAACATTACCCCTACAATACCTCCAGCAAAAACTAGTGGTACAAGGACAACAATGGTTGTAAATGTCGATGCAGTAATGGCCAAACTCATTTCATTCGTTCCAAATAAAGATGCTTCCCTTGGTCGCACACCTCGTTCTATGTGACGTGTTATATTTTCCAAAACTACTATCGTATTATCTACCACCATTCCTATGGCTATGACAAGACTCATTAGCGTAAATATATTGACTGTGTAATCCAGTAAGTATATGACTATGTAAGATATGATGAGTGAAAAAGGAATGGTCATGGCAACAATAAAACTACTTCGCCAGCGCCGAAGAAAAAGCCAAACTACTAGTACAACAAAAATTGCTCCATATAAAAGTGTTTGCTGCAAATTTTTTAGAGATGCATCAATTGCCTCAGTGGTATTGAAAACTTCAGTGATAGTAACATCTTGTGGCAATTGCTTCTGTATGTAGGGGATTGCTTTTTTGACATTTTGATAAACTTGTAGAGAATTAGCATCGGACTGTTTTTGAATCATGAGAGCTACAGCTCGTCTTCCTTCTGTGCGAGTGATTTCATCTTTATCCTTATACTTCCACCTAATTCGAGCTATGTTTTTCAAGTATATATGGCCGCCCGCAGAGAGAGGAATGGACATGTTTTCGATTTCTTCAAGTGAAGTAAACTCAGCTGGAACCTCCAAAGAAATATCCCATCGATGGGTTTTTATATTTCCGGCAGGAATAGAAGCATTATTTAACTGGAGAAAAGTCTGAATCTGAGAAAGTGAAAGTTTATATTGAGCCATTTTGTATGGATCCAACACAATTTCAATAATTTTTGTAGGCTCTGCAATCGTTAATACTGTCCCAACACCATCGATTCTTCTAAGTTCAGGAACAATGGTATTTTCAACCAATTCACCAAGTTTTTCATAGCTTTCAACAGCCCCCACCCCAAGAATGGCTATGGGAAACATGTTGTTTCTGATTTTCATGATTAAAGGTTTGTAAGCCTGGTCAGGCAAATCATTTTTTACAAACTCTATCAAATCGCGTGCTTCTGCAGCAGCTTCTGTAATATTTGTTCCCCATTCAAATTGAAGAGATATGACGGAAACATTTTCTCGACTAAAAGATTGAATTTTTTTTAGATGAGTAGTATTAGCAAGCACTCTTTCTAATGGCCTTGTGACTTGTTGTTCAACGTTTTCTGACGATGCCCCAGGATAGATCGTCATGACGGTGATGGCTGGTAACTCGATATCTGGAAACAAATCACGTGGAAGATAATAGTTTGCTAAGAGGCCAAATAAGAGCAAAGCTAAGAAAGCCATTATCACTCCCAGAGGATTACGAATGGATATTTCAGTTATTTTCATAGTGTACGATTTTCAATAACACGAACCTTTTGTCCATCCTTTAATTGCTTAACTTTTGTCTTTATTACCCTTACGTCTGCTGGTATATCTTCTATAAGCACCGAATCACCAGTGGTGGCCGATACCTTAACTGACAATTTTCTAGCTATGCCATCCTTTTCAATAAAAACAAAACTTTTATTATTCTCTTCCATGATAGTTTCCAACGGCAACGCCATGCATTCTTTCTCTGGAGTTTTAATTTTCACTTTTCCTCCCATACCAGGCATAAGCCCAAGTTGATTAGGGACCACCACATGCATCCGGACCATCCTGTCTAGGGATGAAACAATAGGTTCAAAACGAATAATCCTACCTAGTAAAGTAACATGAGGATAAGCAAAAGGCACTACCTCAACTTGCTGACCCACTTTAAACATCGGAAAATCCATTTCCCCAATATCAACCACACATATAAGTGGATTTACTTGCATTAATTTTACGATGCCTGAGGTCATACTGTAAGAAGGATCCAGCGAAAAAGAGAAGAAATAATTTTCTCCTTCCTTAATAAGATGTTTAACTACAACACCGGAAAAGGGAGCTCGGATCTCGGTATTTTTTTTCATGAGTTCGTACTTTGCCTGCGCTGCCTCAAATCGTGCTTTAACATGATCATAATCCTGCTGTGAAATACTATTCTTCTGCAAAAGATTTGAAACTCGATCAAAATCTTTTTTCAAGGTCATATACTCGATCTCAGCTTGAATGAGCATTTCAGACGACATTCGGGCAATAATTTCGCCTTCTTTTACATAATCACCCTCTAAAACAAAAATCTTTTCTACTTTTCCAGGAATGGAACTTCCTACATTTGCCTCCTTATATGGCTTAAACACACCCTGATACTCACGCACCGCAGCATATTTTTGGAGTGTAGGATTTACAACATCAACCAGTATAATGTCTTCTCTTTCTGAATTTTTCTTATCATTCTTGTCGTCTCGCTTGCAACCTAAGAACAAAAGAAATAACAACGAAAAAAAACATATAAGTTTTGGAGTTTTCATATATCAATAATTTAACTTTCCCATAGCTTTCAACAATTGATAATATGCTGTCCAAGCTTGTGAAACTGCCTCTAGATGATCTACCTTAGCATGAAACCATTCAGTCTGAGCCTGAATCACATCACTTACTTTAACCATCCCTTCATCGAATCTATCTTTTTTCTGCTTAAGCTGTACTTCTTTGTGTTTGAGACCTTCTTCTTTAAAACGTACATTCTGAAGGGCTTCAATATAACTAAAATATTTGTTCTGAACATCAATCCGTATTAAATCTTCAACCTCTTTCTTAAGAAGTAAATCGTTTTGATAAGCAAGACGAGACATTTTTATCTTTTGCCAACGTTCACCAGCATGAAAAAGAGGAATAGTTATACTAACTCCTATCTGATAGTCATGATCAAAGACATCCTTCATCCCTTGAAAAGGCGAAGGTCGCATGATGAGGTAATTAGCTATAAAAGCAATCTGAGGAAGCATTTCACCATAAGACATTTTTTGTTGATAGCTAGAAATATTTACTTTTTCTTCTAAAATCTTCATCTCATGTCGGTTATGAAGAGCTTCGTCCATAAGTTTTGACGTATCCAGCAATACTTCGGGTAAGATTAATGTTGTATCTGACGGAATCCATGGTGAATAAAGTGGCAAGCCCATTTTCTGACATAAAGCCATACGCATAAGATCAAAACCATGCGTGGCCTTCATTTCATTTAATACAGCTTCATTGTAATGTACCTTGACTTCTTGAACTTCTGCATCAGTTACAATTCCCTCCTCCCTGTAATTTTGCACATCATGAAATAAAGCATCAACAAGTGACTTATATTGTTGTGTAAGTTTTCTTTTATGAAATAGCATAACCAATTGCATGTATTTTTCCATCACTTCGTATCCTACTTCTTCACGTGTCTGCAGAACTTGTTCCTGAATTAGTTTTTCGTAGCTTTTTGATATTTGATAACCATACCATATTTTTCCTCCGGTAAATATGGGCTGTTTCAAAGTAAACTGAAAAAGATAGTTATTCTTTTCTCCAACTTTGGCTTTATCAGCTGGTAACCATGCATAATTTCTAAAAATAGGATTACCATCTTTATCTAAGACTGGTTGCATGGTGTTGGGATCAATTACTAGATATGTGGCTGCAATAAGAGGATCTTTAAATTTCTCAGGATCAACTTGACCTGTCTGCTGATCAATCACCATGTAAGGCACAAGTGGAAGAAGCACATCCTGTTCAAATAAACTCATCTGTTTATTCATTCTTAAATAAGTGCCACTTGCATCAATCGATGGAAAAAAATAAGTTAAAACAGACCGCTTAAATGCCTTAGCTGAATCAAGAACATTAGCTTTACGCTGCAAACTTATGTTGTTCTCTAATGCCATTTCCACACACTGTTTCAGACTGTAAGACTGTCCACTTAGCATCAAAGGAAACAACACATAAATATGAAAATTTCGAAGCATTTTATTTTTTGAACAAAATTATAAAATATTCAAAAAATGAGAGAATTTTTTTCACTTAAATTTGAACCATGAAACAAATCTTGTTGATCGACAATCATGATTCTTTTACCTATATTCTTAAAGCATACTTAAAGCAACTTCCACAAGTTTCAAGGGTTGATGTGCATTTCCCAGAAAATGCTATGTCGTTAAATCTAAATTCTTATCATGCTATTGTTATTTCGCCTGGGCCTGGCTTACCTCAAGAAACGTTACTTCAAGAAATCATTCACAGAGCTTATGGTAGAATTCCTTTGCTTGGTGTATGCTTAGGAATGCAAGCTATTATTGTATATGAAAATGGTCAGCTCATGCAACTGGAGCAACCCTTACATGGAGCACAAGTAAAAATTCATATCATTGAAAACTACCCTTTTTTCAATGCCGATTGGCATGAAATTTACGTAGGCCTATACCATTCGTGGGGTATGTCTATCAATGCTGTTCCCTCTTCCTTAAAGGTCACCTCCTATCACAATAATACTACTATTGCTCAATCTCTTATCCACATTAAATTTCCTTTGGCGGGTGTTCAATTTCACCCTGAGTCACACCTGACTCAGGAAGGAATGACTATTCTAAAAAACTGGTTTAATTCAACGATTCTTTCTTAACTTTTTCCACCATTTCCTTCCAAATAGGATCTGTCAGTTGTGCCAAGTTTTTACCATATTTAGTCATAAATTCCTTATACTCTTGAGTATCTAGTGCTTTTACAGCATCATCGTTTTCAGCTTTTACACCAACTTCTTTAGCTATTTTATAAAAATCCTCATAGTGATCCCTATAAAAGCAAGGTCTAATGAGATTTCCCGGATTATCTTTCAAGCCTATATAACGATGTTGCCAATCTCGACCTTTTTTAAACAAAGGAGAAAACAAAGCATCTTCTAACTTCTTTCCTTGACTATACAAATCTTCAATATTGTCAGTATAATAGGGTATGAAGACACATGGCATGATGTTTCCATCCCAATTTATGTAAAAGTAACCACCCGATCTTCCACATGAAATACAACCATTTGACATAGGAGCACTATTCCAGAAATCAGCTAAAAAATAGTTTTTCTCTAGCAGCAATTTTTCTTGTATTCTGAACAATTCAACTCGCTGCTCACATGTAAGCATTAAGTCCTTGGAAAAATTTCGCCCAATAGGCATATATTGAAAAATCCACAGATATGTTGCCCCTAATTCTTCATATAACTTATCATAAAAATCCATCTGAAGCAAAAGATTAATATTTTTACTCGTAGCAGTGATGGAAAACCCAAATGGTATACCTTCTTGAATGAGATAATCTTTAGCTTTAAGAATTTTATCAAAAACATCTCTCCCTCGCCTATCATTGGTTTCTTTCTCTAGTCCTTCCAGCGAAATAGCTGGAGTTATGTTACCTAATTGGGCCATTCGCTTTGCCACTTGTAAATTAATTAAAGTTCCGTTTGTGTACATCAGAAAGTAAGAATCATTCCATTTTTCTACTAGATCGAGAATGGTTTTGCCTTCATCATTATACATTAAAGGTTCACCTCCAGAGATAACAAAAAAACGCATTCCCAAGTTGTCGTGTCCGTCTGCTATAACTCTATTGAGTAAATCCCATTTCATGATGTTCTTTGTTTGAAAAGATGAAGCTGCATAACATCCTTCGCAGTGAAGATTACAAAGCTTTGTAGGAGAAATAGTGAAAAAAGTTGGAGGTCTCATACCATATTTTTTTTCAAAATTTTCTCGTGCTTCTTTTGAAGAAGAACTGAGAAGAACATTATTAAGAAAAACTTGCACGATCTTTTGTAATACTATGGGTGAAATAAGGTTTTTATCGAAATTTCTCAAAATAGATTTGTACATAGCCCAGAAAGCAAGAGCTTGATATTCTTTGGTTACATCCGAAAAACATGGATCATCGTTCTCAAGAACACTAGACTTGATTTTTTTTCGAACATAAAAATCAATAAGAGATCTCGTCAATTTCCCGCGTATCAATTTACCTCCAATGTAGGAAGATACGGGAAAAACTGATATCGGAATCATATTTTTAGACTTTTTTTGTTTTATAGTGCAAAAATAGATAAAAATAACATAAAATAAATAGTATTAAAATTTTTATTCTTTAAAATTTTTTAAACCTGCAATCACAAGATGTATCTCGTTATATAAATTCGCGTTTTCAGATCGAGAATTTCTGAATAAAAATAAAGATATTTCCAGGCCAAGAATAATGTGAATGATAGCGGAAACAACTGCTTGAGGATTTTTAAAAGCAGGAAATATTTTAGAATCGATTCCTTCTTGAATAATTTGACTAATAACATTTTTTTCCCAATCAATAAATTGAATACGCAAGTCTTCTATTAAACTCACATCTTTATCAAAATCAGCCCGTATTCCTTCCAAGTAATTGATAGCTTTAACAACCATTTCACAATGTACAAGAAGAAACTTTTTCAACTTCTCATCTGCATTTATATTCTCGCTTAGTAACATTTCTAGTTGATTTTTTATTTCGTTAATTTCTTTCTGAACCACTTCCCGAAACAGATCTTCCTTACTTGAGAAATGATAATATAGCGAACCTTTAGCTTTTCTGGATACACGAGCTATTTCATCCATCGATGTCTTACTAAAACCGAAACGAGCAAAAAGTTTTTGAGCAGTTTGGACAATCACATCTCTCGTTTTTTCTATGCCCATCTTTTTTTTCAAAATTACTACGAATTATTCAAGTGTAAAGATTTTTAATCCTTGCTCCAAATCTTGTATTAATTCATCTGAATTTTCTAAACCTATGCTTAATCTGACCATCCCGTCCCACTCTGTTTCTTTCCACATCGTGTAAGGCAAAACAAGAGATTCATAACCACCCCAACTAACGGCCATCCTAAAAAAACGAAGCTTCTCGCAAAAAGCATTAATCAAACCAGGATCTTTTCTCTTAAATTGGATAGAAAACAAGCCCGTTATTCCTCGCATTTGTTTATGGTATATTTTATTTTGCTCATCCGAGATGCTACCGGGATAGTATATTTTTTCAATTGCTGGATGATGCTGGAGAAAATTAATAATTTTCCATGTACTCTGCTCGATGCGATCTAGTCGAACAGGTAATGTCCTTAATCCTCGCAAAAAAAGCCAAGCATCGAGAGGACTCATGATACCACCAAAGGTGAGGTATTCGTGATTGAAAATACGAGAATAAAGTTTTTCATCGCAAGTGAGATATCCTCCGACTAAGTCACTATGCCCTCCCGTATACTTTGAAGCACTGTATACAACCACATCTATTCCAAAATCCGCCGGTCTTTGACGTAGAGGAGTTGAGTAGGTATTGTCAATGATGACCACAGCTCCAACATCATGAGCCCGTCTAGAAATCTCCTCCAGATCAACCACTTCAAACGTACGAGTAAGGGGACTTTCTACATATATGAGACTATAATGTTCATTAATGCTTTCTACTATGTTATAATAAGGTACAAAATGAGTTTCAACCCCAAATCGAGATAAAATATTCTTCAAAAGATGTTGAGTCCAAGAGTAAACTCCTTCCATACACAAAACTTTATCACCCTCTTTAACAAGAGAAATTACAGCCGTCGAGATTGCTGCCATACCTGATGAAAATAAAAGTGCTTTCTGCTTACCATCAAGAGCTGCAAGCTTTTCTGCAAGTACTGTTAATGTTGGATTATTTCCACGTGAATAAATGAGTGAATTTTCTTCGTCATCAATAGCTAATTTGAACTCTTTGACACTTGAAAACTTAAAATTGCTTGTCTGAAAAATAGGAAAAGATATAGAAGGGTAAGAATTCTCACCTAGTAAAAATAAAATTTCACTTTCTTTCATGATTTTTTGCAAAAATAAAAATTACGTATCTTTGCACTCCAATTTAAACACTCATTACCATGAATAAAGGTGAGTTGCTCAGATACGTTGAAGAGCAGGTGATGCCAGGACGTCAGTTCCCAGTATTTAAAGCTGGCGATACTATTACTGTGAACTATAAAATTGTCGAAGGTAACAAGGAACGTATACAGGCTTTTACGGGAGTCGTTATTCAAATCAGTGGAAAAGGGAAAAACAAGACGTTTACAGTCCGAAAAATTTCCAACAATGTCGGCGTTGAAAGAATATTTCCAATTGCCAGTCCATTTATCGAAGATATTACAATTGTCAAGAAAGGTAAAGTTAGAAGGGCAAGAATTTTTTACTTACGTAAGTTGACAGGGAAAAAAGCAAAAATTAAAGAAAAAAGAATTTAATTTCCTCCTTGCTTATAGTTAGGTAGTTGCTCAGATAGTCTTTGGAGTTGCATTTTTCTATTATGTAATTGGTTAATGTATCTTCTTTCACGATCTGTTTTTTGGTTTTTATAAGCCGTATTTGCCCAATCCAGTGCAATGTCGATTCTACCCTCTTTTTCTGCTGCTACAGCCATATTATGAGCTGCGCGAGAAGCAATTTTGGGATTGGAACTTTTAGTCAACTGAGACCATATGGAGACAGCTTCTTTCCAATTACCGACCTTTACATATTGTTTAGCTTCCTTAAATTTCGGGTGTCCTTTTACATAATAAAACCTACTGATGGTTACCCAACTTGGAGAAATTCGAAAAGCCATCATCTGGCCAGCAAAAAAACCACTTTCATCGAGCACTTGACGTTTGGAAGGTAAACTTTCCTTAGCTTTTTCTGGAGTATCACCTTCACCATGAAAACCTTTTTCATCTGTAAAAACTTGTTGATCAATGATATTTTTGGTAACGTTATCGTAAATTCTCCAACCAGCATTGACTCTAACACGTAAATCGGCATAATGAACTGGCACTTTTCGAATAACACCTCCTACCACTTTTTCTACTTCTTCCATACTCAAATGAAGTCTCATATCACTGTCAAAGGTTTCCAATGTCACCAAAGCATCTACATTGTATTTTTTACATAACCTGTCTACTTCATCCCAAGTTAGTGGTAAGGGAAATTCCTTAGTTCCAGTTCCCCGATATTCTTCACCCTCTAGCAAAACAGCTTTGAATCGTGGTGATGAATTTACGCGATTTACAAGACCACGGCAAGCATTAAAAGAAGCTGATCGATCTCCAAAAATGGTTTCTCCACTTAAAAAACCTTCTAAAATATTCAACAATCGATCATCTTTGGCCGGTAAACTTCGGTTAAGTACACCTATGGTTTGTACATGTTGAGGAATGTTGATTTCAGCTGGAACCAAAACAGGTTGATAGATATTTCGAGTTGCACAACCCACTAATAATAAACTCAAAACATAAAATAATTTTACTTTTTTCATATTGCTTCTCTTTGTTTTCAGACATTAAAAATTATGCCAAATGTAAAAAATTTCTAGGCTTTCTTTAGTTTTTAAATAAAATAACAGGGTCATCGCCATCATTGAGAGTTGTATTTTTGTTTTGACATGAACATTTAAATTCGCTAACCATATAACGACCTATTCATAACCATTCATGATTGTTATCAAACATAAAGAAATTTTTCTTCAATATTGCTTAAGAATAGGATTTATTTCAATTAGTAAAATTTAGACTACCATCTAGATCCAAATCAATACAATTAATCATATGTATCAAAACTCGATATTGTATAAGCGATAGGATAGGCGAAACTTGCGTTGTCTTTTAATAAAAAGTAATTTAACAGATCCTATTTATTGCACTATTCCTATCTACGTAAACTCTATATAGGATCAACATCAACAATTATTTTAAGATTTGAGGGATATTTGTCATGAATATGTGCAATTAAGTCGTTGATGGTTTGTTTTGTGCGTAAAAGATTATTATCTTTAGGTAGCTTTATTAGTAGCTGAAAAATGTATTGATCCTGAATTTTAGACAGGGGTGCAAGATCAGGACCTAAAAGAGAGTAAGAGAATTTATTTTTAAAAAATTGAGCAAAATCGTTGGATGCTTTATTTGCTATTTCTTTTTCGTTATGGAGGAAAAGAAGCTTGATAAGCCGAACAAATGGTGGATAACGAAACTTCTGGCGAAAAAGAATCTCGTCGAACATAAAGTCATCATATGTAAACTGAGTGATGTACTTGATAAGAGGGCTGCGCGAAGTTTGGGTTTGAATGATGACAGTGCCCTGGTGATCGCGACGTCCTGCTCTCCCAGCTACTTGAAGCATAAGTTGGAGAGCATGTTCATAAGAACGAAAATCAGGATAAGGATAAAGCAAATCGGCATTGAGAATACCAACCAAATCGACATGGGAAAAGTCTAAACCCTTGGTGACCATTTGCGTACCCACAAGGATATCGATCTCTCGCCGCTCAAATTGATCAAATAGAGCTTGTAATTGCCCAGTCTGACGAACTATATCGTGATCTAAGCGAGCTATTCGAGCATGAGGAAAAAAGGTAAATAGCTCTTCTTCAATACGTTGAGTGCCAACTCCACGCATCAAAATTTTTGGGGAATGACACTGAGGACAAAAACCAGGAATATTTTGCGCATAACCGCAATGATGACAAATAAGTGCGTGTTCATCTCTATGATACGTTAAGTTGGCATCGCAATGCTGGCATGTAGGAGACCAGCCACAAGAGTCACATTCTACCCAAGTGCTATAGCCACGCCTATTTTGAAAAAGAATGATTTGCTTTTCTCGTTGTAATGTTTGTTTGATTTGTTGAAAAAGCAAAGGAGTCAACGACCCTCGCATTTCCTTCCGCGCAATATGCGGACGCATGTTTACGATATGTATCACCGGAGGGATAGCATCTCCATAGCGTTGCCTGAGGTGAACTAACGTTATTTTGCCAGTTTTAGCAAGATGATAAGCATCAAGCGATGGTGTAGCAGAACCAAGGATGACCGGCACATGTGTTATCTTACCAAGCATGAGAGCTGTGTCGCGAGCATGATAACGAGGAGCTTCTGTTTGTTTATAGCTTGTATCATGTTCTTCGTCCACAACTATAAGTCCCAATGAATCAAAAGGAAGAAAAATCGCTGAGCGCGCTCCCACAACTACTCCCACTCGACCTTCCAACATTTCTTTCCATATTTTTGTTCGTTCTCGGTTAGTTGTACGTGAATGATACATCCAAACTGGCACATCATTTCCCAACCAGTTTTGAATTCGTTTCACCATAAATTCCGTCAACGAAATTTCAGGTAGAAGGAATAAAACCTGTTTTCTTTGTTTTAAAGCTTCCTGAATAAGATGAATGTAAATGATTGTCTTCCCACTTCCTGTTGGGCCGTAAAGTAATACGTTTTTCCCACTTGAAAAAGATTTATGAATTTGCTCAATAGCACGTTGTTGATCATCTGTCAATTGAACAGAAGGAAAAGAAAATCCCTTGCATTGAGAAGCAGGAGATTTATTTTCAGTTTTAAAAAATTCTATAATTCCTTTCTTTTCCAGTGCTTTCAAGGCAGTACTACTAAAAGATTTCTGAACAATTTTTTTCTCAGGATAATGCCCTTCATTTAAAGATTCAATAATCTTCAGAAGTACATGGTATTGGTTTGGACTCTTACGTTCGAGTTGCTGTAGAACAAGAGAAAGTTGATTTTCATCTTCGTAGTGAGCAGTTAATCGTATACATATTGTTTGATGAGGAAGTATATTGTCTTTCATATATTCTTCCCTTAACAATATCTTTTTTTCAAGCATTATTTGGAGTAGTGAGCGAATTTTAGATTTTCCAAGTAAAGATGAAATTTTACCCTCTCGAATTTTTTTATGTTGTTCCAAATAATAAACCAATTTCTTTTCATTTGGGGTCAAGGGTAAATTTTTGTTCCACTCTGGGTTAAGCGTGAAAACACTTTCGCTTTCCAAGCGAAGATTACTGGGAAAAGCAGCGTTTATGATTTCTCCAAGAGTGCACATGTAATATTCGGCTATCCATTTCCAAAAACTTAGTTGCCAGCCGGTTATTACAGGTTTCATATCCACAACCGATTCAATAGATTTTACGACGTAACTTACTTGCGGAGGGGTAGTAATAATTTCAGAAATCAAGGCTGTGTATTTTCGACGCTTACCAAACGAAACTATTACTCTTTTTCCGATGGAAACTTCATGTTCCAAATTCTTAGGCACAAAATAAAGATACGAACCATCAACGCGAAGAGGAAGGATAACTTTAACCCACATCAAAGCATGTTATATTTCAAAAGATCACATATCCACTGCTTATCTGGCTGATGGATTGGGGTTTTTAAATATTCAAGTAAACGTTCTGGATCATCATCGGTTACTACAGAAACATGTTCCAATCGAACAAAACGATGATCAGTCAAGTGATGCAGCAAGCGCAAAAGTGGATCAAAGAAATGATTGATGTTGAACAAACCAATTGGTTTTAAATGAGTGCCTAACTGCACGGCTGTGAGTACTTCGAAAAATTCATCCATGGTTCCAATTCCACCAGGAAGAACAACAAAAGCATCAGCATTGTCAAGTATGAACTTTTTTCTTTCCTGCATGTTTTCTACTACATGCAAATCTATATTTTGGTGTACAACTCCCATGGAAAGCATAAAAGAAGGAACAACGCCCAGAATTGGAATATGATGCTTTAGAGCACTTTCAGCTACAACACCCATGAGGCCAGTATTCCCCCCCCCGTAAATTATTCTTATATTTTTCTGTGCTAAAAGTTTAATCAGTTCTTTTGTTTGCTTTTCAAATCTCGAGTCGTCTCCAAGAGAAGCCCCACAAAAAATGCCCAAATTCCTAAACATGAATGTTTTTTTACAAATATAAAAATTCTCATTTGCTTCCTAAATACCTTGTACTTTACTTTAATGATGTTAACTTTGTATTAAAATAAACAATATGACTAAAAACCACATTACTACTGAAAAAATTGAGCAATTTTACGACGATTACGTTGAAAGGCAAATCAAGGCAGGAATCAATGAAAGACATATTTCTATATTTGAAAAGCTTATTAAGGCTGGTTTAAAAAAACATCATACAGTTTTGGAGGTAGGTTGTGGAATAGGTACTCTTACGAGCTTATTAGCACCTTTTTTAAAGAATGGATATCTTTTATCCATGGATTTAAGTAAGAAAAGTATTGCTGAAGCAAAAAAATTTCTAGGTCATTTTAAAAATCTAACTTTAATACATGGTGATTTTTTGAATTATTCATTTCATGAGACTTTCGATGTGATTGTTTTTCCTGATGTTATAGAACATATTCCTTTAGAATTTCATGAGAAGCTTTTTCAAAAATGCACTCAGTTATTACGTCCTAAAGGATTTATTTTTATTCATATTCCCAATCCCTATTACATTGAATGGCTTCACATACATCAACCAGAGTCGTTGCAAATAATTGATCAACCAATACATCTCAGTACCCTTCTTAAGTTTACTGAGCCACATCATTTGATTATAACCAAATATGAAACTTATTCTATTTGGTTCAAAGACGGAGATTACCAGTACATTATCCTTCAAAAAAAAGATGCCTTTGATTTTACTGTTCAAAAAAAAGAAAAAACTAACATTATTCAACGAATAAAGAGAAAAATTAGCTTTCTTAAATTTTTTTCTTTCTAAGAATTTATCTTACCGCACTACTGAACATTCGCCTGAAACGTATTTTCCCTCCAAACAAGGGTTTATCTTTGTCGAGGCTTAGCCAGATAAAAAGAGGTCTACCCACAATGTGATCTTCTGGAACAAAGCCCCAAAAACGACTATCAGCAGAATTATGACGATTATCTCCCATCATGAAGTAGTAATCCATTTTGAAGGTATATGTATTGGTTTGTTGACCATTGATATAAATCTTGCCATCACGAATTTGAAGCTCATTTCCTTCGTAGATCGAAATAATTCTTTTATAAAGATGAATGTTTATGGTATCGAGTTGAACAGTTTCACCAGCTTTGGGTATACGAAGTGGCCCAAAGTTATCCTTGTTCCATGGATAGGCAGGATGGTGTGGAAAAATTCGCGGATCCCATTTATTGCTATCAAATAACGGACGTGGTGGTTCTTTAAGATATGAACCCATATTTGCCACAACCTGATCGTACATATCACGAGTTAGCGGAACTACAATAGCATTGGAAAAATTGTAATACTGAGCAAGTCTTAATCCATCTGAAAAATCCTTCTGACTTACCCCCATTTTCTTGATCATCCTAATCTTTGGAAAATCTTCTTCTTTAAAAAGGAGAGCATAATTTACTTCCTTATTTTCAGGATCAGGTATAAGTTGGCCATTTACGTAAAGAATCTGATTTTTCAATTGAATAACATCTCCTGGTAATCCTACACAACGTTTCACATAATTATCTCTCTTGTCGGAAGGGTGGACTCGAATAGGACTTTGTTGAAGTAAGTAAAGACGTGCCTGATTAAGAAATTGAAAATAATTACTATCACTTAATCCAGCCTGTCGTGCCATTTCAACAGCTACTTCGATTTGCAATCCATAGTAGGTAGCAGCAGGATTGTTTAACCATACCGTATCTCCCCCGGGGAAATTAAACACCACAATATCGTAACGCTCAATAGGTTTGAGACGTGGATACCGATAAAAAGGCAAACGAATAAAATCCCAATATGATTTCCCTCCCAAAAAAGAATTATGTGTTAGTGGTATGGTCAGAAAAGTCTGGGGAATGCGACTACCAAAAGTAAACTTATCCACAAATAAAAAATCACCAACAAGCAAGGTCTTTTCCATTGAGGGAGTAGGAATGGTATAAGCTTCGATAAAAAACATGCGTATGATACTTGCAGCAACTACAGCCCATATGAGATCTTCAATGCCCGTGAGAAATTTGCTTCTTTTAACTTTGATCTGCTGATCAGGTGGAGTGAAAGAAAGTTTAGGATTAAAACCTAAATAAGGTAAATACACGAAAGGAAAAATAATAGAAAGCAATTGATGCCAAAAGGAATATTTATTAAAAGCTTTTAGTGTTTCGACAATGAGCAGCATGATCATAAAAATGTTGATTGCAGGAACTAAGCAAAAAACAAACCACCACCAACGCTTGTCCACCAATCTTACCCAATACCAACAATTTACAACTGGTATGATGGCTTTCCAAATAGGTTCTCCAGCTTTTTTGAAAATTCCAATCAAGCCAACCCACGCAAGAAGAAATAAGAAAATGGTAAATAACAAAACAAAATCCATAATGATATTTTTTCCAAAGTTAGATTTTTATTGCGTATATTTTTTCAAAAATATCCATAAAATGAAAAAAACCAACAGGTCTTGTTTGATCAAGCCATTCAAGGGCATCTAGGGCACCACATACAAATCCCTCACGACTTTGTGCTTTATGTTCAATTACGATTTCATCAAAAGAGCTGGTGAAAGAAAGTCGATGCTTTCCAATCACTTGTTCTTCACGAAAAGATTCAATCCATAAGTGTTTTTCTTTGGGTATTGAAGACCAACCTAACAATTCTGAATAAGACGAAAGCAACAATTCAGCCATAGTAATAGCCGTACCACTAGGGGCATCTTTCTTGGTGATATGATGAGTTTCTTCAATCTTCACATCATAGCGGTGCAAAGAGGAAAAAATTTTTGCAGCCAAAAGGGTTAGCTTAAATAAAGCATTAACACCTGGACTGTAATTACTTCCATATACGATACAACCACGATGTTTCAAGCAATAATCTTTAACTTCCTGCAAGCTATGATACCAACCGGTAGTACCACACACAACTGGTAGAGATAAATCTACACAACGTTTTAGGTTCACCACAGCAGAAGTGGGCTCAGTGAATTCTAAGGCAATCACATCATCGTCGACTTTCTGGGGCCAGGGGTCATCTTTATCAATGATGGTTAAAATTTCTATCCCCTTTTTTCGACAAGCATTCTCCAATTCACGTCCCATTTTTCCATAACCAATAATGACTACTTTCATACTTCTATCATTTCAAAAACAAAACCTCAACATTAAACCTTTTGCTTTCGTATTTATGACTGGATATATCGAAATTTTCCTTACATCATCGATTTGAATTGAAAAATCAAAGAAATGGGCATACACATATGCATCAAGTATGTTCAGTGCATAGAACAAGGAAAAACCTATAATAGAGAGTTCTGTATTTCTGCGGTAAAAAGACATGATATCGAGTAAATTTTGTTCGGAGTAATAAGGAAAAGGATCCATTGTCAGTGAATCATTGTCTGTTCTCGCTAGATATGCTTTTTTGTAATCTTTATAATACTGATAATTCGTGTAAGCTAAATAACCCGTTGCAACTAAACCACCTATATACAATGGTGCTTTCCAGTACTGACGGTTATAAACCTGACCACTACCCGGTAAAAAGGCAGACAAGATAAGAGCTTTTTGGGGTGAATGCATGCCTTTCTCTTCTTGGGAAAAAGAATATGAAAAAGTAAACCAAATGAAACTGAGAAAAAATAATTTATGAAACATTTTCAAAAAAGTGAATCAATGAGAGAAGTTCTTCTTCATTTCTGAAATGTATAATAATCGATCCGCTTTTTTTCTTTTGAACTATTTTTACTTTGAATCCCTTTTGTTGAAATTTCTGTTGAAGCTCATCTAAATATGGATGTTTCGGTTGATGAGTAGTTTTCTTCTTCGATGAAGAAGATTGCTGAATTTTTCTTACCCATTCTTCAACTTGACGTACTGAAAGACCTTTTTCTAGTATTTTTTGAGTAATCTCCAACTGTAAGTTTTCATTAGGCAAGGTAATAATAGCGCGTGCATGACCCATGGAAATTTTGCCTTCTTTAATAGCGGCCTGAACTTCAATGGGAAGCTTTAGCAGACGTAAGTAGTTAGCTATAGTAGACCGATTTTTCCCAATTTTTTCGCTTAACTGTTCTTGAGTGAGATGATATTCTTCAATGAGTTTCTCAAAGGAAAGAGCAATATCAATAGCATTGAGATCTTCACGTTGAATGTTCTCGATAAGTGCCATCTGAAGTAGATCTGTTTCGGAAGCATCACGTATAAAAACAGGTATGGTTTTTAATCCCACCATTTTAGCAGCTTTGAGTCGACGTTCACCAGAAATAAGTTGATAGGTTCCATCCGGCATCTTTCTAACCGTAAGTGGTTGAATAATACCAAAGCTTTTGATTGATTCGGCTAATTCTTTTAATTTTTCTTCTTCAAATGTATTACGTGGCTGATAGGGATTAGCAATAATTAGATCAATATCTATGAAAGGAAAAGCTAAGGATGTAATACTTTCATCCACATCTAGCAAAGCCCCCAGGCCTCTTCCTAAAGCTTTCCTCTTTTGTGGATTGGTTGCATTCATAAATTAAGTTCTTTGTTTTGATTTCGGCTTAAAATTTCCTTCGCCAAATTTAGATAAGCAATGGCACCTTTACTTTCAATATCGTAAGTAATTACACTTTCACCAAAAGAAGGAGCTTCTCCCAATTTGGTATTACGAGGAATGATGGTCTGAAAAACCATGTACTGAAAATGGTTTCTGACCTCATCTACAACCTGATTTGAAAGACGTAATCTTGCATCATACATGGTGAGAAGTATGCCTTCGATCGTTAATGCTTGATTGAGTTTTGTCTGTACGAGTTTGATGGTGTTCAGCAATTTACCAAGCCCTTCTAAAGCAAAATATTCACATTGAACCGGTATAAGCACAGAATCGGCAGCTGTAAGAGCATTAACAGTAATCAAACCCAATGAAGGTGAACAATCGATAAAAATAAAATCATATTGGTCAGCTACAGGGCGCAAAACTCGACGCATCATTAACTCGCGCTGTTCCAGATCAATCATTTCAATTTCAGCACCAACCAGATCAATATGAGCTGGAACCAGATCTAGATTAGGCACTTTGGTAGTTAAAATGGTGTTCCCTATAGGTACATTTTCTATAATAGATTCATAAATACTGATCTTTATATTTTTGGGATCGAAACCTAGTCCAGAAGTAGCATTAGCCTGCGGATCAGCATCAACAAGTAAAACTTTTTTTTCCAAAACAGCCAAAGCAGCACAAACATTTATCGCTGTTGTTGTTTTTCCTACACCCCCTTTCTGATTGGCGATGGCTATGATTTTTCCCATAGTTCTCTAAAAATTATCTTCTACATCTTGATCATTTAAATGATCCCTAAGCTCAAAATCATCAATGTTATCAAAAATCTTGCTTTCTTCTTCTGTAAGTCGACCTGTTTTTATAAAATTTAACGCTGCAAGTAATCCTGCAGTAAATTTATCGAAGTCTTCTTTATAAAGAAAAATTTTATGTTTTTCATAATAGAATTGCCCACTCAATTGGTTAACCTTTCTCTTTCTTTCTGTCACAGTCAAATATTTATCCCCGTTACGAGTAACCTTTACATCAAAGAAATATGTTCGCTTTCCAGCACGAACTGCTTTGGTAAAAATCTCTTCCTTCTCTCTCCTGCCATACTGTTCCATGACAAACTTGTTTTACGTGCAAAACTATGATTTTTATCAATATGGTATCTTATTCGGATAAGCATTCCATTCATCGAAAGGTATCATATAATCATCCACCTGAATGTGTTGGGTTGGAATTTTCCTATCTTGATAGGATGTTATAAGTTCACGGTAAATAAAATCATCATCAAATCCTGCACTAGCAGCATCTTTTCTTGTTGCAGCAAAGACTATTCTGTCTGGTCGAGCCCAATAAATGGCACCCAAGCACATAGGACATGGTTCGCAACTACAATAAATGGTACAACCAGTAAGTTGAAAAGATTTGAGTTTTTCAGTAGCTCGTCTAATGGCTACGATTTCAGCATGAGCCGTAGGATCATTCAATGAAGTGACAAGATTGGTACCTTCAGCTATAACCTGTCCTTCTTTAACAATAATAGCTCCAAAGGGCCCACCTTTACCCATTTTTACATTCATCCGAGCAAGGTCAATGGCTCTCTTTAAAAAAACTACATCATCATGCATAAGCTTCAAGATGTTTTACCAAAACATTTAATACATTACAAACATATATGATCATTTCAGAATCGATAATAAGAGGTGGAGCTATTCGTAATGTGTTCGGAGAAAACAAAAACCAATCAGTTAGAATACGATGTTCCAGTAATAAATGAATCATTTGCCTTGTGATCCTTTCATTTTCAAACTCCACTCCAATAAGCAAACCAGATACTCTTACGTCTTTTATAAACGGATGTTGTTTGATAAGGTATTGAAAAAGAAGTCCTTTTTCTTTAATTTTTAATTCAGGCAATTTACTAAGAATTAATTTAAAAGCAGCTAATCCAGCAGCACATGAAAGTGGATGCCCTCCAAACGTTGTAATGTGCCCCAAGGGAGGGTTAAAAGTAAGCTTTTCCATGATTTGACGGCTTGCAATAAAAGCACCTAAGGGCAAACCACCTCCCAGAGCTTTACCAAGCAAAAGAATATCAGGAACAACACCGTACTGTTCAAAAGCAAACAATGTTCCAGTACGTCCAAATCCTGTTTGAATTTCGTCGAAAATAAGTAAAGTTTCTGTTTCATTGCATCTTTCCCTAAGAGCTTTCAAAAATGTAGGAGTGGCTATCCTTACTCCAGCTTCTGCTTGAATTGGTTCAATAATAACTGCAGCAGTCTGACGTGAGATTTCACTCAAGTCTTCTATATAATTAAATCGTAATTTCTTAATGGATGGCAATAAAGGTCTAAAAGGTCTCGTGTAAGTTTCATCACTGATAAGACTGAGTGCTCCTTGCGTTGAACCATGATAAGCACCTTCAAAACAAACAATCTCGTGCCGACCAGTAAAACGCTTAGATAGTTTAAGAGCACCCTCAACTGCTTCTGAACCACTGTTTACAAAAAACACTTGTTGGAAACTATCCGGCAAATGCTCGATAAGCAACCTAGCATACTCCACCTGACTTTGTTGGATAAATTCTCCGTAAACCATTAAATGCGTGTAATCTTCCAATTGTTTCGCAATAGCTGCCTTAATCTCCGGGACATGATGACCGAGATTGCTGACGGAAATACCAGAAATGAGATCAATGTATTTACGACCTCGATTATCGATTATTTTTAAACCCTGTGCTTTTATAACTTCCAACCCTAAAGGTTCTCTTGAGGTTTGAGCAAGATATGAAAAGAAATCTCCTCGCAGACTCATCCCACGAAATAATTGTTGTCCTGCCAGGGCTCGAACCTGGACTCTTCTGATCCAGAGTCAGACGTGTTGCCAATTACACCACAGGACAAAATGTACATTACAAAATTAATTTGTTTTTTCGTTCAAAATGGCAGTTAGAAATTTTTCTTTCTCTTTAAGAACTTTTATTTCATTTCGTGCTCGCTCGATTTTTTCATTGAATTCCTTAAGTAATACATCGGCATTCTTGCTATTTGAAAAAAATGAAAGATTATTTTCCCAGAGTTGTACATCGTGCTGAAGCTTGGCAAGTTGAAAACGTAATTTTTTCAATTCTTGCCAAATTTTATCTTTCCCACCTGGGAGATTGGTCCACGATTTAATTTTATCCTGATACGTTTCAAAATCAAAATCGTTCTGCTGTAGATTTAACTTTGAATAAAGATCATTTAACAACTTTTTCCATTCATCCTGAAGTTTATTTTTTTCTTCAATAGGGACACGTCCTATTTCATACCATTTTCTTTGGTATTCCTGTAGAATAGAAAGATTTTTTTTCTTATCATCGGTAAATTGAAAAGATTTGAGCTCATCGATTAAACGACGCTTTTTTTCCAAATTTTGTCTCTCTTCTTCATAGATTGACTCATAAAATTGTTTTTTTCGAGTAAAAAATTCATCACAAGCTGCCCTAAAACGCTTCCATATAACATCACTGACTGCAGTTGGAACTGGTCCTATTTTTTTCCATTCCTCTTGCAAACGCAGGAGTTCGTTAGTAGCATTTTTCCAATCCGTACTATTTTTGATTGCCTCAGCTGCCAAACAAATATTTAACTTTTTATGATAATTGGCATTTAATTCTTCCTGATACATTTCAAAAAACTGCTTTCTCGACCTTTGGAAGCTTTCAAGAATAGATCGAAATTCTTGCCAAATACGTTCACTTTGTTCGCGTGGTACGGGTCCTACGTTTTTATACAGTTCAATAAGTTCATTTATTTTTTTGTTTGCATCATTCCATTCTTTCAGTGTAGTGTAACCTCCAGAAGCTATAGCTTTTGCTTGTTGGACAATAGCTTGTTTGGCTTCAAGATTAGCATGATATTTTTTTTCAATTTCCTGGTAGTATTGTAATCTCTTTTCTCTTAGTTTTTCACCAGCAAGCTTGAATCTTTCCCAAATTTCATCCCTTTTATCAGCAGGCACAGGTCCTATTTCTTTCCAGTGTTGAAAATATTCTTGGTATTTCTTAAAAGCTACATGAATATTAGATTCAAAAAGCAATTGTTCAGCCATCTCACAAAGTTCGATTTTTTGCTCGAGGTTTTTCTTCATGTCAAGATCTCGTAGTTCTTTATACTGCTTGATTTTATCCATGAAAAGAGCAACATAGTGATTATAACTCAACCAAAGCTCATTATTTTTGGATGGCGGTACTTTTCCAATTTCTTGCCATTTATCCCTTATTTTGTTGAAAGCATCATAAGTAACCTTAAAGGGTTCATTAGAATCTATAAGTTGTTTCAATTCATCCAGCAAGGCTAATTTTTTCTTGTAATTTTCTTCTTGTTCACGTGCAAGTTCTTCCAGATATTGTTTACGTTTTTCCTTATAAATGCTCCACACAGCCTCGAAAGCTTCAAGTTGTTTCTCTATTGCATCTTTACGGTTTTCGTACTCTTCCTTATCAGTAATTTCAGCAAGTTTTCCAATTTCTTGCTGAGCTTTGGTCTTGTGAAGCTCTTTCAATTTGAGTATAGCATCACGAATTTCTAAAATGTTAGGGGAGTTTTGAACAAGTTGTAAAGCTGTTTCGTAAAGCTTGTCCATGTCATAATCATCCCAGACTTTTTCAATGTATTCATTGTCTTCAGAAAATTCAGTTGAATCATCTTTATCTATATCGTGTTCTGCTTCAAGGGAAAACTTGCTTTCTCCTGCTGCATAATAACTATCCACAATGGAATCAACTTTTTCTTCTGCTTCGAAACTGATTTTAGCGCCCTCCTGATTTAAGAAATTCTTTTCTTCCATGCTTCGAAAAATAAGTTAGCAAATTTACATACTTTTTTAAAAATCATCATGACTTCGTGCCAAGTACCTTTCTTCGTCTCTTCGACGAATTGTTTCACGTTTATCATAAGCTTTCTTACCACGAACAAGAGCTATTTCAAGCTTAGCTAGTCCTTTTTCATTGATAAAAAGTGATAAAGGTACGATGGTTAGACCTGCTTCTAGAACTTTACTTTGCAGCCGAGCAAGTTCTCTTCTGGTCAATAGCAACTTCCTATCCCTAATAGGCAAATGATTGTTATAAGATCCTTGCTCATAAGGGTTAATATTCATGTTTTTAACAAACAATTCTCCCTTTTCAAAAGTACAATAAGCTTCATTGATACTAACCTTTCCTTGTCGAATACTTTTAATTTCAGTTCCTTTCAATACAATGCCAGCTATATATTTTTCGAGAATGATATATTCATATGATGCCTTTTTGTTCTTTATAAATATTCGATGATCTTTTTGTTTTTTCATGAATATGTGAATGCAAGTCAAAAGCGAAAATACGCAAATTTTTCTTAAAGTAAGAGTTCTAGGTTTCCTCCTGGCGAAATATTCCGGTGTCGTAGTCTTGCCTCAATGGTGATTTCATAAGATTTCCACTTCTGAAACTCTCTCATTAAATTTGTCTGTTCGTTCTCATCGGTAGACTGTGCAATTTGTTTAATTAGCTCATAAATTTGTTGCTGAATAATGACAAGTTTGAATTCAAGAATGGCATTATCAATTTCATTTTTCAGTAGCAACTGATTATTAAGTGTCGATTCAACATTAATATCTTTTTTCCTCCAATTGGGAGAAAGTTGGCCTTCTTCTTGAATTAGAGAGGAAAGAGTGGATGTTTCTTCGGGATCGAGCTTACTTAGAAGCACCGTCCACGAAAAATTATTTTCTTGATATAAAGCTTCAATTTTAGAAAAAATAGACTGAAATGCCTGATTTTCAAAAACTAGCTCATCTTCCTTTATTTCTCTCAGAATGTAATCCATCGCTAAAATTTTTGAAGTTTGAGTTTTTTCAGACGGAAATTCCAACATGCGTTCTCCATAAAGTAGGAGGTTTCTAATAATGTTTGCTTCAACTCGAAAACGACGTTGTTCCAAATAGGACATTGAATAAAAAGGAGGTAATGTCGACTGAACAGGAACACCTAAGTTGTTTTGTTGCGAACGATGACTAAGATTCTTATTAAGCTCATGCATCAGGATGTTTTCATCTAACTGATGTTTTCGAGCAATTTCCATTATCATATGATTTCGAACGAGTGGATAAGGAATCAAAGCTATGGATTGTATAATGTTGGTAATAGCAGAAGCTTTCTTGATAGGATCTTTATTTGCTTCATTTAATAAAACCTGTGTTTTGAATTCAATGAATGTTTGCTTTTCTTGGTCAAAATAATTAAGGATTTCTTGTGGATCATGTTTCTGTGCAAATGAATCCGGGTCTTCTTGAAATGGAAGTGATATTATGCGCACATTTAATCCGGCTTCCAACAACATATCTACAGCTCGCATCGTTGCTTTTTGTCCTGCCACGTCACCATCATACACCAATGTGATGTTTTGTGTATAACGCGAAAGTATTTTGATTTGTTCTTCTGTAAGACTCGTACCACTGCTTGCAACGACATTTTCTATTCCTTGCTGATAAAGGGAAATAAAATCCATATAACCCTCTACCAAAAAGCATTCATCTTTTTGAATGATCTTATTTTTCGCAACATGTAAACCATATAAAACCTTACTTTTCTGATAAATAATGGTTTCTGGAGAATTCACATATTTAGGGGAAGAAGAATTGTTTTGAAGGATTCTTCCTGCAAAAGCTATGACCCTTCCAGCAACACTGTAGATAGGAAAAATGATACGACCTGCAAAACGGTCTTTTCCGCTCTCTGAAATTAAACCATTTTCTCGTAACAACTCTATCCCATAACCAGCTTTTAAAGCGTATTGCAGAAAAGCATCTTTTTGCAAAGGTGAATAGCCTAGACCAAAAAGCTTTATGGTTGCATCACGCAATCCTCTTTTTCTCAAATATTCAAGTCCTACGCTATTACCTTCGCCCGTTTTCCATAACTGATCAACAAACCATTGATGCGCAAAACTGTGGAGATGAAAAGATTGTTCCTCTTTAGTCTTGGAAATGAAGTGATCTTCCTTTTCTTCTGATTCGATTAGATCAATGCCATACTTTTGAGCCAAAAAACGAATGGCTTCTTGGTAAGAAAATTTTTCATGTTCGATGAGAAAATTAACAACACTTCCTCCTTTACCACAACCAAAACATTTAAACATTCCTTTCGCCGGTGAAACATAAAATGAGGGCGTTTTTTCAGTATGAAATGGGCACAAACCACGCAAGTTACTCCCCACTTTTTTTAACTTCACAAATTCCCCAATCACTTCTTCGATTCTTGCAGCTTCCAAAACCTTGGCAATATCTTCCCGTCTTATCATCAGCCCTTATTTTTTAATAGTGGTACGAACCTGAAATATCCAAAATCTTGAACCATAATCTGACCATTTTTTTCTTTTACAATCTTCTTCATTACCTGAACTCCTGGTCCATCATCCACTGGCACGACTAAGATACCACCTTCTACTAGCTGATCTACAAGTTTGTCAGGAATACTGCTTGCAGCTGCTGTCACAATAATCCGATCGAAGGGAGCATAGGTAGATAATCCTTCTGTTCCATCTCTATAAAAACATCGTATGGCATGATAACCCATGGCAGCAAGAAGTTCTTTAGCTTTGAGATATAGTTTCTGTATTCGTTCGATCGTAAAAACTCGTGCTCCCATTTCAGCCAGTATAGCAGCCTGATAGCCAGAACCTGTTCCTATTTCCAAAACTTTCATCCCAGGTTTTACTTCGAGCAATTCCGTCTGATAAGCAACAGTATATGGCTGACTGATGGTTTGACCCTCCCCAATAGAAAAAGGATGATCTCCATAAGCAAATTCTATGAAACTACTATCTAGGAAAAAATGTCGAGGTACTTTTTCCATAGCCTCAAGCACTTTCTCATCCTTTATTCCTTTCGAACGAATTTCCTCTATAAGCTTTCGCCTTAATCCTTTTGTTCTATATGTATCCTCTAAAACTAAACCGCGAAAAAATACTTTCATACATTGCAAAAGTAACGAATCTGCATATTAATTTTAAGCAATTTTTCAAATGCCTTTTCGATGTTAAAAAATTTAGAAAGTAGGATTTTTCTTATTCAAAACATGGTTCAATTCGAAGAACTGGCGCTTATTCTTTTTCATATTCACTATCAATATAACCCTGTTTACAGAACTTTTTGTGACAACATTGGTATTGATCCGTCGCATGTTGGAAATTCATTTCAAATCCCTTGTCTTCCTGTATCGTTATTCAAATATCATAAAATATTACCGTCCTTCTGCAAGGAAAAATTAATTTTCGAAACAAGCGGCACAACTTCTCAACAAAAAGGTTCTCATTTCATTGCAAAGCCTTCTCTATACGAGCAATCCATTCTAAGGTGTTTTGAATTTTTTTACGGCCATCCATCACGATATCATTTTTTAGCATTAATTCCTAATTACTTAGAAAGACCAAACTCGTCGTTGGTGTATATGATAAAAACTCTAATAAATATTTCACAATCTTCTGAAAGTGGTTTTTACTTGGATAATTTTTCTGCGCTTTATAAAAAAATGAAAAAACTTGAAAACGATTCAAAAAGAACCACCTTTTTAATAGGAACCACTTTTGCTTTAATTGATTTTCTAACGATTTATCCAAACAATTACCATGCTGCTATTATCATGGAGACAGGTGGGATGAAAGGCAGAAGAGAAGAATGGCCTCGTTTTTATTTACACGAATTTATCAAACAAAAGTCCCAAGTAAACGACGTTCACAGTGAGTACGGAATGACTGAGCTACTATCTCAGGCTTATTCTCTACGAAATGGGCTATTTCAAACACCACCCTGGATGAAAATTTTTTTGCGAGATCCTCATGAACCACGTTTTTTTGGCCCGTCCCTTAAACAAGGGGTCATCCATATCATCGATTTAGCCAATATGTATTCATGTCCATTCATAGCCACCGAAGATGTGGGTAGATGGCATAGTGAAGGACTTGAAATTATTGGAAGAATGGATTTCAGCGATCTACGTGGATGTTCTATTATGACAATTTAAAAAAAATTGCAATCTTTGCATGTTATATTAAAACAAAATGAGTATTTTGGTCAACAAAGAAACACGTGTTATCGTTCAGGGCATTAGTGGCAAAGAAGGTACATTCCATACATCTCAAATGTTGGCCTACGGAACGAAAATTGTCGGAGGAGTTACGCCAGGCAAAGGTGGAACCAAACATTTAGATTTGCCTGTATTTAATACCGTCGAAGAAGCCGTAAAATCAACTCACGCTGATAGCTCAGTCATTTTCGTACCTGCCCAATTTGCTGTAGATGCTATTATTGAAGCTGCTGATGCTGGGATACGACTCATTGTCTGTATCACTGAAGGTATTCCTATTCAAGACATGGTAAAAGTAAAACATCATCTGAGAAACAAGAATGCCCGTCTCATAGGACCCAATTGTCCCGGTATTATCACACCAGGCGAGGCCAAATTGGGCATCATGCCAGGATTTATTCATCGCAAAGGCCATGTGGGTATAGTTTCACGGAGTGGTACCTTATCTTACGAAGCTGTGAATCAGATTAGTGAAGCTGGTTTGGGCCAATCTACCATGGTAGGCATTGGTGGAGATCCTATTGTGGGAACAACAATGAAAGAAGTAGTAGAAATGTTTATGAACGATCCCGAAACAGAAATTATTGTCCTTATTGGTGAAATCGGTGGTACTGCCGAAATCGAAGTAGCAGACTTTTACCAATTACATCCCCACAAACCTATCGTAGCCTTCATTGCCGGAGCTACTGCTCCTCGAGGAAGAACCATGGGACACGCTGGCGCTATCATTAGTGGTAAATGGGATACTGCTCAAGCTAAAAAACAATACCTTTCCGAAAAAGGTATTCATGTGGTAGACCACCCCGCTTATATTGGAAAGACTGTCAAGCAAATCATAAATAGCATCTGACTTCTGCCCTGCATTTTTAAGGCAATACCAGCATTTTCTTTAATTCGTCCATTCCATCTTTATCTCGAAGTATGATAAAGATTGAGCCTTTGTAGGGAATCTCAACAAAAAACACATTGTGGTTCTGGGAAAAGTAAATATCTTTTTCAAAAAGCAATCTTCCAGCTACATCCACTATTTTAAGCGTATAATTCTTTTCATTTTTTCCGACAAATTCGAGGTATAATTGTCCACCTTTTGTTGAAATATGGACAGAAGTTTCAATACTTGGGCTATACCATTTAGAATCTAACAAATGTCGTTTGCCATCATAATCTTCCTGATAAAGCACGAACAAAGTAGGAATGGATGGTTCTTCATCAAGAAGAGAATATGATGTTATTTCATTGGTCGTTCCTGAACCAGGATGATACAAAGTCTTAATGTATTTCCCTCCTTGCCAGGTTTCAATTTCATAATGATCACACTGCATTTCGGAAGCTGTCGCCCAGCTAATTTCAATTAACGAAGGTCGAGCCCATTTAACATCGAACGATATCAGTTCTACAGGAAGGTTGCCCAACGAACTTTTAGCAATAGCAAAATCACTAAAAGCATTCAAATTTCTTCTCTTTGCTGTAACATAAACCCCCGGGACCATAGATTGATCACTGTTAAGATGGGTACCTTGACTTACCCAGTTAGAGGCTGCATTAGGACGTTTGATGACAGCATGTGATGCTGCTGTAGCACCCTCGTTGGTATGTCCTCTTGAAGTAAGAGTAATATCGTAATTGTATGTTCCACCATTAGGCTCAAAAGTCCAGAAACCATAATTTAATAGTTCATTCAATTGAGTTCCATTAACATAAATGTTTTGAGGTGTAATATTAATAGGTGTAGAATGAGGAGAAGTAAAAAAACCATCAATATAGCTCAATCCCGAAGATGAATTAAGGTTAATGTTAGCAAATTCATAGTTGGAAGAAGTTCCAAGTGGGAAATCATAACTGCCTGTAGAAGCCACATATCGTCTTAACCGGCCATTGATATAACTCTGGGTGCTATGATCGACAATTGAAGAGGGAGATGTGTTGTAAATCACAAGAATATTGCTTCCTGTTGATAGAATACCTTTCTTAAGGGAAAGAGAGTTATTTATAGTAATTTGATTAGACAAAGTAAGAGAAGAAGTAGCTGTGTTTTTTTCCAATACGACTTTAAAAAACTGTAAATTACTACCCGATAAGACTGAATTACTTCCTTTAAAATATATAGTTCCATTAGTAAACGACACATTTCCATTGTTGACAAAATTGCCATACACATCCAAGCGACTTGACGCGTTGTTCATAGTTAGTGTTCTGCCATTTTCTATCGAGAGATTTTTAGAATAAGCAGCTGAGTAAGCTACAGGACTTGTTGGAGGAGCTCCAATGATGGGTTCGTTCGTTACACCACTTGAAGGAATAGTTACATCTGTCATAGAATCAGGAACTTGAAGATTTTGCCAGTTTTCGCAATTAAACCAGTTGTTATCCTTGCCCCCTACCCATAAGCCTGGACTATATCCACCTGGAAGAATACTGTAAGTTTGACCGTAATGAATTCGATTGGCAAAATAAGTTGCACAACTTCCTCTGTTGGTCCAATTACTGGGATTGTTTATTCGATCAATCCATTCTCTTTTTGTAGCAGCTGTCGTTGGGCCGGTATATTCGAGGAAATCGGTGGCCACTCCAGGCATCATGCTGAAACATTCCATACCGGGAAATAAACCTGAATGTTGAGTACTACTGGCAAAATTTTGCCACACATTATTAGTGTTAAAAGCAAATAAAAGAGTACCTGGTGTATACGTAGCATCATGACTCCCATTATTAGTACCCCTGTTCCATGTTCCACCTTGGAAGAAGTATATTTGATCACCGCTAGAATTTAAATTAACTGTCGTACCAGGCCAATTTAAATTGGCAACACTCCAGTTGTTATCAGGGTATAAACCTTGAAAAGTAAGAGTGGTAATACCAAAACGAAAAGTAACAACTGTACCAGCTGGAATCGTACTAGTTGTTCTTGTAATTTCGTAAACTCCCTCGGAATTTCCCCATTTTAATGCATTAACTCTTTGATATCCATTATCTGTGATAATAAATTTGTCTCCTGGATCAATATTCTTAAAAGTTATAAAACTTATTTCATCCTCTCCATTGGCTCCACCCACACAATTCGTATTAGAACAGACTGAAATAATTGCAAAATCACCACTTTCAAATATACCTTTAGATTTTAAAAAAGGATTGAACTCTTCTGAACGACCTAGTGAGCTGGTATCAAAACTTTGAGAAGCAGGAACAAAACGAGCGTCTATAATGCTAAATTGATTAACATTAACTAACCCTGAATCTATAGTGGTCTGAGAAATGATATAGCCCTCATAAAGCAAAAATATTATAAAAATTAACCGCATACCTCAATAATTTTTAAGTCAAAAACTACATGCAAATGTAACTATTTATTATCAAAAAAACATGTTCTCGTTAGTTATTTTTGTGTTAATTTATTTTTATCATTTTCTTCCCTCTCATTTTCAACTGAAAAATTCCTTTTGGTCAATACTTTCCAGTAAAAAAACACGCAAGCTCCAATCACCAATAACCAGATCAAAAGCATCAAAACCAATGCTGATGTATTCATGATATCCACCTATTTTCTTTTTTACGTTTCTTAAATGCTCGATATACTAAGTAACCTATTGCGACAAAGGTCACAAGAAGAATAATACGACTAGCATTAATAAGCCATATACGTCGTTTGATATCTGCAATCATATTAGCATCTGATGCTTGCTGCAATTCGTGGTGTAATTCTAAATTCATCATTTTTCCCACCAAACTGTCAAAAGCAAATGGCCAACCTTCTCCACTGAACAATTGCTGAAAAGCCAATACCCAATTGTTATCCATCGGTTTGAAAATAGCCCCAATAAGAATTATGATCAATATGATAGGCGTTACAAAACCAATAATGTATTTGTAAATGCCAGGAATTTTAATTTCTGCACCTCTAATAATCTCTTCCCATCCTCTTTTGTAGCCAAAAAACCATGCAAACAATACAGCTTCAAACGCAGCAAAAATAAAAAGTGTAAACGAACCAGTCCAGTAATCGTATTCATCAAACACTCCCTCATTAAAAAACAAAACAGTTGGCATACCTAGAACAAGAATGATTCCTCCAAAAAGATATGCTGAGGATCTGGTAGATAAGCCAAATTCGTCTTTCATAAATGCTTGTACCGGCACACCCATCGCTAATGATGAGGTGATACCAGCAAAAAACAACAAAGTAAACCAAACAATGCTAACAATCGTACCCATTACATCCCCCCATTGATAAAAAAGAAATGGCAAAGTTTTAAAACCAAGTCCTAAACCTCCTAATTGCGTTATTTCAAAAACCTTATCTAATCCTAAAAAACCAATAGAAATAGGTATAACAATAGCTCCACCTAAAACAACTTCCACAAATTCGTTTGTCCAGCCAGCAGTCATGGCATTCAAGGCTATGTCATCATTTTTTCTTAGATATGATGCATATGCCTGAATGGAACCCATACCCAACGATAAGGTAAAAAAGATTTGACTTGCTGCAGCAAACCATACTTTTGGATTCCATATGGAATCAAAATGAGGAGTCCAAAGAAAATTAAGCCCTGCTATGCCATTTTCTACTGCCCCATCCACTCCAGCCTGAATAGTAATAGCTTTAAATGCTAAAAAAAAGCCAAATAAAATCAGCATAGGCATGGCAAACATTGCTACTTTCTCAACTCCTCCACACAACCCGCGACTTAATATGTAAACGTTCAAAAACAAGCAAAAAACAAAGAAAAACAAAGATTCAAAAGGGAAAAAAGTAAACTTATCGAGCGAGACGTAATGATTGAAAACTTCCACAACACCATGTTGATCTAAACCCTTGAAAGTACCTATGAGACTGTGAAAAATATATGCCAGCGTCCACGACTCCATGTAAGTATAATAAGCCCCTATACCAATGTTGCTAAAAATGCCAAAAATTCCGACATATTTCCAGAACGAAAGCCTGTTCATGCTCTGGAACATAAAAGGGGTGCTATGAAACCCATACTGTCCCCCATATCTTCCGATAGACCATTCAATGAGTAAAAGTGGTATGCCAAGCAATAGAAAACTCACCAGGTAAGGGATAATAAACGCTCCACCTCCATTCTGAATAGCTTGAACAGGAAATCGCAAAAAATTGCCAAATCCTACCGCATTACCGGCCATGGCAAGAATAAGACCTATACGTGTTCCCCACCCTTCAGTTGTTTTTTTCATGGTGTATCATTTTGATGGTTTGCTGAAATTTCGTTCTACTCTTTTGTTTAATAAACTCCAATATTCCTTGACTTTCCAGCAAATGAATTGGCTTATAATTCCAATCTTTCGTAAAGTTAACAATGATACTATTTCTTTCAGGTGTTAAAAATTCAAGCTCTTTGATTAATTTATCTTCCTCATTTGGAAATAGCACACATAAAATTGGCATGAGTGCATTGACATAGTAACGCAAAATAGTTTGTTTACAAGCAACAATATGTTGGGTCTTGAAAAAATTCCATCTTTCATTCATCATACTTATCAATGAACTTATTTTTTTCAAGTGAAAAAGTTCTTCAAAAAAGCAAATTTTTCTTTCCCAGGACCCGTTCGGTAATGTTTTTTTATGAAGAGGATATGGTGCGCATGAAATCAAACTACGTATAAAAAAAGCCAAACTTGCTTTGTGAAATATTTCTCGTGCTTGAGACCATGAAATTTGATATCCTACCCACTCAAATAAATCCGCATATGTAGGTTTTCCGATACCTATTAAAATATGATGCCAAATCGCATCATAAATCTTATAGTTATGATTTTTACATAAATTCCTGAAAAAATTCTTTCTTTGCTCGAGGCGACTAAAAAAAAAGCTTCGAATGATGTCAGAGATATAAGATGAATCGTGCTCACAGCAAACAAGCCTGTAAGTGTCTAGATGTTGTAATTCTACCACTGGAACAATTCGTCCATGACTAGTATAACAAATTTTGTCATTTTCGTCTACAAGCTGAAATAGCACCTGATCATAAGCTTTTTGCATGTGATGGCCATGAACATACCAATCGGAAGATTTTCTATGAATTTCAATATTTCCCACTAACCAAGCATCATTCGTACGGGCCACACATCCTATAATGTCAGGTCCATCAAAACGGTTTTCCATTCCATGAAAATATATTGTTAAATTCTCACCAGTACTTAAAGTAAGAAAAAAAGGTATTGGGGTAGAAAACCATTTTGACAGAATCTCTTTTTCTTTGCTTAACATTATTAAAACCACACGATAAACTTAAAAATATTTTCAAAAATAGTACATTTGCAAAAATAAAGCATGTCAAAATTAATAGCGATTCTTTGTGTTTTTAACACTTTTTTTCTTTTTTCTCAACAAAACACTTCTATTAATACCATTTACTTAGATGTCGATACGCCTGCCTTATACGTAGAGGGAACTACTGCCCTCCAACGACATATTATTTCCTGCAGTCAAGAATTAAAAAATTTCTTCAAACCTGGTACATTTCTTCTTATTTCTTTTATAGTTGAACAAGATGGAACCATTACACAAGTATCTGCCGTCAACACTCAATTACCCGAAGAAGCTCAAGTTATTATTAACAAAATGTTTTCTTCCATGGGTCCATGGAAACCTGCTGTCGTCAATGGCAAAAAAGTACGCTCTAAAAATTTTATCACGCTTGAATTATAGTTATCATCCAAACAAATTTTTCCTACGCATAATCTCAGTTTTAAAAGTAATTCTATATCATACAAATTTCATATTTCATCATTAAGATTTAAAAATTAATTTACATTTGCTGAAGAAAAAAATTTCGTATGTCGGAAAAAATCGGATACGTTGCTCAAGTAATTGGCCCCGTTGTAGATGTGGTATTTGAGAAGGAGGAGGATCTGCCCAAAATTTACGATGCTTTAGAAATAAAAAAGGAAGACGGTCGAGTTCTTGTACTTGAGACCCAACAAGACATTGGTGAAAATACTGTGAGAACTATTGCCATGGACTCTACGGATGGACTATACCGAGGAATGCCTGTGATTAATACAGGAAAACCTATCTCTATGCCCATTGGTGAAGAAATTAACGGCAGACTTTTTAACGTAGTTGGAGAGCCCATTGATGGTTTGCCCGCCGTAAAAAAAGAAAGAAGTTATGAAATTCACCGAGAGCCTCCAAAATTTGAACAGCTCTCAACTAAAACTGAAGTTCTATATACGGGTATCAAGGTTATTGATCTCATCGAACCTTATGCCAAAGGTGGAAAAATTGGACTATTCGGTGGTGCAGGTGTTGGAAAAACGGTTATCATTCAAGAACTGATCAACAACATTGCAAAGAAATACAATGGCTTTTCTGTATTTGCCGGCGTGGGTGAGCGAACTCGTGAAGGCAATGATTTACTTCGCGAAATGATCGAAGCTGGACTTGTCAATTATGGAAAAGAATTCCTGGAAAGTATGCATAAAGGTGGTTGGGATCTATCCAAAGTTGACTTAGAAAACCTCAAAAAAAGTCTTCTTACGATGGTTT
Source organism: Bacteroidales bacterium (assembly GCA_026418905.1). Lineage (NCBI taxonomy): Bacteria > Pseudomonadati > Bacteroidota > Bacteroidia > Bacteroidales > Bacteroidales bacterium. The sequence continues at coordinate 48,801 of JAOAAK010000036.1, forward strand.
TTGGACAAATGAACGAACCACCAGGAGCACGTGCAAGAGTTGGTCTCAGTGGTTTGACGATTGCTGAATATTACCGAGATGGAGACGAAAAATCGGGCGGACGAGATATTCTGTTTTTCATCGATAACATATTCCGTTTCACGCAAGCTGGTTCTGAAGTATCAGCTCTTCTGGGGCGTATGCCCTCTGCTGTAGGTTACCAACCAACCCTGGCAACAGAAATGGGTATTTTACAGGAACGTATCACTTCTACTAAGCGAGGTTCGATTACTTCCGTACAAGCTATTTACGTACCAGCAGATGATCTTACCGATCCTGCCCCTGCCACTACATTTGCTCATCTCGACGCCACAACTGTTCTCAGTCGTAAAATAGCTGAACTTGGTATCTATCCTGCTGTTGACCCTCTCGATTCCACCTCTCGCATTCTTTCGCCCGATATCGTCGGGCAAGAACATTACGAGACCGCTCAACGAGTTAAAAAAATACTTCAGCGCTACAAAGAACTTCAGGACATCATCGCTATCCTTGGCATGGAAGAACTCTCTGAAGAAGACAAATTGGTTGTTCATCGCGCACGCAGGGTTCAACGATTTCTTTCTCAACCTTTTCACGTAGCAACTCAATTTACAGGTGTACCAGGTGAATTTGTCAACATTGAAGACACTATTAAAGGTTTTAAGATGATTCTTGACGGCGAAGTTGATGAATACCCCGAGGCCGCTTTCCATCTTGTTGGCACCATCGAACAAGCTATCGAAAAAGGTAAAAAATTACTTGCCCAAGCTAAAGCATAATCACATGATGTTGTACATTAAAATCATACATCCAGAAGGCAAGTTGTTTGAAGGGGAGATAAGCATGGCTCAATTTCCTGGAAGTATGGGATCATTTCAAGTGCTTCCTAACCATGCTCCTCTGGTTTCTTCTCTCGAAGCTGGTAATATTCGTGTTCGAACCTCCCAAAACGAAGAAAAACTTTTCTCTATCAAAGGAGGTTTTGTTGAGGTTTTCAAAAACACCATTATAGCTCTCGTCACTGTTTGATTTTCTTCAGTTCTAGTTTTAAACACTCAAGTAAAGTTCTAACATTTTTAAATACATGGTGTTTTTTGGCATGTAATTGGGCTAGATATATTTGCTCGCTTTGCCCACTGGTAGGAAAAAGCCATCCCTTTTTGTTCAACTTCTCAAGATCCATCAACACACTATACCCTGTATGAGATATTAGATATCGCGCATTCATGATGAGTTCATCTACAGCAGGATTTGTTAATGTATATGTTTTAATATGAGGTGGCAGCTGAATCGTGCCTTCTGTCCCAACAATATGTAAAGGAAAATCAATGTCTTTCCAAAAACTAACAATTTGGTTCAACATCCACTCCCTATGAAGAGAAGGCCCTGATAAAACCCATACTGCATATTCTTCCTCGACGTTTGACCTTCTATTTTCGAAGCGCGAAAGTGGGCCAATGTACCAGTGATTTAATCTTCTAAGCACAGGTGTATGACTGAGTTTTCCAGCTAGACCAGGGTATTCATGAACATCGGGAATCCACAGTTGAAAAAAATGCTTATATTTATTAAGCATTATACGCATAAGCAAGGGCTTGAAAGGAAACGCCCACCAAGGGAAAGCAGGTCTAACCTGATGAGTAATCAAAATCGATGGGATAGTTTCGTCAAACCAACCATAACGATTGTCAGAAATAATCAGATCGGGTTCGTGTTTTAAAACAAGCTCCTTTACTTTTTTTCTTTCATGGAAGTACATTTTTTGTAACCAAAAGACTACGAAAAACAGATGAAATAAGGAAAAATTCTTTCGATAAAGAAAAGGTGTTTCTTCTTCTACTTCTGAGATGATTTCAGGTACGTATTGTTTAACATAGTCTAGAAGTTCTTGAGTAGTAAACACAATTACTTTGTTGTGTCGTACGTATTGCCTTAAAAGCGGTATCATGCGTGCAACATGTCCTAGTCCCCACGGCAAAGGAGACACGAGAATAGTCTTGTTATAAATTGGTATCATACGCGCACTTGCAGTTGAAATATAAAAGTACGTGGTGGCTGGACATCACCAGGACGTATCATGTATTCTTTATTTAAAGCATTACGCACGTTAAAGATAAAATTGACTTCCTTGGATACTTCATACTTCAAACGTAGATCTACCACCACAAAACCATTATGCTTTTCTCTGTATTCTTTCAATCCAGGAAGAATCATGGCCGGTTCCATAGAGGGAGGAATAAGAATAGGTGCACCATTTGGATAACGAATAGTATCTTCAAAAACTTTATCTATATTAAAAATTTTACTTTGATATTCAACATTGACACCTATAAAAAGTTTTTTAAATCCAATTTCTACATCACCCTTGAAATTATGAAAAAACCTGTATTTAAGAATTTTTGTTTCCAATGAACTTTTCATTGTATCTTGTTGTTTACTCAGATCAATAGGATATGTATATGTGTAACCTATAAACCATTGAAGCGGCAATTTCCATAAGGAAGTATTACCAGCAATGTTAATTTCTGTTCCAGTGATCTGAGCTTTTTCAACATTAAATGCTTTAAATCCTAACCAATTTTGAAAGTAGTTGGGATCGGTTGGAGGAAAGGCCACCAACACAACACTGTCAGGGTTAAAATAACCGAACTGGAACTCAATCATATCTCTATACCTCATAAAAAAACCTGAAATATCCACATAGCCATGCCATTTTTTCCATTGATACCCATGCCTAAACCCTACTTCAGCACTGTAACCTGATTCGGATTTCAGGGATGGATTCGGAAAAATACGAATGGTGCCAGTAGAAGTGGCTGTGTATCTCTCGGCAATAGTAGGATAACGGTAGCCCTGACCAAACGAAGCTCGTAGAAAGGTTTGTTCTAGGAGCATATATGTTAATCCCATTCTAAAAACAGGTTTAAAAGTAGCTGGATCCTTGTCTATTTGATGACCTTCCAGACGTCCCCCTAACGTTAGGTTAAACTTTCCAGTTTTTTTATCTGCCTGTGTATATAATGCTAGGCTACGTCCGTAATGAAGCCTTTTACCAAAAATATCAGCTTCGCTTTCATTGTATGTACCAACTAGACCACTACTCCAAACTAAACCTTTATCATTCTGAAATTTTTGGAATAAATATTCACCGTACCAAAGATCATCGTAGTTATTTTGGTTGGTATTGTTTTCATTATTGACTTCATACCATAAAAGTTTAAGCAGGTGGCGAGTTCGTTTATTTACCCAGTATTCTGCCGAACCAGCTATGTCGAAAAGACGATTATTGATTTCCTGTTGAAAAGTTTCATTTTTTCTATACACACCGGAATCTGCGTCACGCCAAAGCAAGAATTTATTACCTTGTCGATAAAGATAACTCATACGCAAGGAAACCACTAGACCTTCTACTTTAGGAAACTTATATCGAAAAGTAGATTGCACAATACCCCGTTGTTCGTTGTCGCTTTCCCTGTAACCATCGTCGGAGAAAAATTGACCTGTCAATGTATAGCCAAAATTTTTGATGGTTTGACCATGAAAAATCCGAAAACTGGAAAAAGTGGGATTAAAACTCTTCCACCATTTAATTTCTTCGCGAAGTGGATTACCATACACACCAAGTTGAGTTGTAAACTGGGTGTAAGGCTTCAATGGTGGTGACATGGTCCGATAATGAATAATACCATTCAGTGCCGATGATCCATATAAAGTTGAGCTAGGACCTTTAAAAATTTCTATTTGTTTGATGTTTTCCATAGGTAAAAATTCCCATCTAATCTCACCCGTTGCGCCCGTGAGGAGAGGCATATCGTCTACCAAGAAAAGAACTCGACTCCCAGCACCATACGAGTAACCACTACCTCCTCGAATGGTTGCTTGATCATCAAATATGACTATCCCAGAAACCTTTTGTAATGCGTTCTCTAGGGAACTTATAGCATTAGCTTCCAAAAAAGAAGGTTTAATCAAATCCATAGATACAGAAACATCGGAAAGCTTTTGATCAAATTTTCCTGCCGAAACCACAACTTCGTTTAAAAGAGTAGACATAACCTCCAGATCAACATCTAGTCTCAGGACTTCTGCTGGTTTTAAACTTATCTGTCTTTTTACTTCGTAGTACCCCATAAGCTTAAAAACAACAACATAAGATCCAGGTGGTAAAGTAAGCTTAAAACCGCCCATTGAGTCTGAAACAATTCCCAGCTTAAGCTCAGAGACATAAATCTGAACACCCCACAACGGATTGCCTGTTCCTTTCTCTTTAACAAATCCTTCAATCACTGCTTGCTGTGAAAACATAAAATAAGGAAGAAACAATAACAATACCTGAAGGATTCTCATGAATTGTCTATTTTTGCAAATGTAAGCACAAAAAATGGATGAAAAATTCTTACTCATTGCACTTAAATACATACCTCAAATCGGCGATATTCTGGCGCGTAAAATTCTTCATCAGCTTTCCTTGACCGACATTTTTTTTTCTTCTGAATCATGGCTCATTAAATCAGGCAAGCTACCTCCTCGCCTAGCTAAAAATATTGTCAGATTCAAAGAAGAAGCATTAAAACGAACAGAACATGAAATTAAAATCCTCCAACAACAAAATATTGGCTTTTTATCCATCCTAGATGATTTTTACCCTTCCCGTCTCCGCAACTGTGAAGATGCCCCTCTTTACCTTTTCTATAAAGGCAATCTCGATGTTTTACAAATGAAATATCAGCTTTCAGTTGTTGGTACGCGTAATATTACCAGTTATGGTAAAAAATTAACAGAGCAACTGATTCAATCACTATCTGCACTTCCTATATGTATTATCAGTGGATTGGCAGCTGGTGTTGACACCATTGCTCATGAAGAAGCTTTACGGAACAATTTGCCTACCGTTGCCGTGCTTGGACATGGTTTCTCCTATATTTATCCTGCCGAAAATAAAAGTCTTGCCCTTCGAATTGTGGAACGTGGTCTTCTTCTTACAGAGTATCTCTCAGACGTAAAACCTGAAAAAATAAACTTTCCTCAAAGAAATCGAATTATTGCTGGATTGAGTGATGCTGTCGTTGTCGTAGAATCTGGAAAAAAGGGTGGAGCTCTCATTACTGCTGATCTTGCTTTCAACTATGACAGAGACGTTTTTGCCTTTCCTGGCAATGTATCGCATGAAAAAAGCCAAGGTTGCCATTGGCTCATCAAAACTCAACGAGCTAGTCTTATAGAATGTGGCGAGGATTTGATCAAAGCCATGAAATGGGATGGAAAAGTTAATTCATTTCCATCGTTTCAATCCATTCTCCCCTTGGCTAGTCTTACAGAACAAGCTCGTCAGGTATTGCAATTTATCGAGCAAAATCAACCTTGTACATTGGATGATTTATATAAAAAATTTTCTATCCTTCCTTCTGAATTATCTTCTATTTTGCTTGAACTGGAATTGGAAGGTTTGATTCGTTCTTTGCCTGGTAAACATTACGTCGTTAGCTAATCTTATTAAAATAACCTAAATTTGAATCATGGAAAAAATACTTGTTTGGTTCTTTTCTTTTATTTTCTCTTATGTTTCTTTTTCCCAGGGTATTATTCGTGGCATGTGGAGAGACCATTTTCCTTACTTTAATCTAAAACACATAGAAGTCTCCCCATTTGGTGTTTGGGCAGCTAGTGATCATGCATTGTTTTTGCTTGACAAAAAAACCGAAGAAATACAACGCTTTTCAAGGATTAATGGTCTTCATGAGGCTCTCGTAACAGCAATAGCTTGGGATTCGTTGTATCAACTTCTTGTTATAGGTTACCAAAACGGTAATATCGATTTCCTCTATCCTGATGGCAAAATTTATAACATACCCGACATTAAAATCAGTCATGCCATCGGAAGCAAAAAAATAAATCGCATTTTACCTAGGGGTTCACTTGCTTATCTCTCGACAGATTTTGGTATTGTCGTATTAAACTTAGCAAAAAAAGAAATCAAAGAAACATATATACTCTCAAATGATGGCAGTAACAATCCGGTTTATGATATTCATATTACAAGTGATAGTATTTTTGCCGTTACACAAAAAGGAGTCTTCGCTGCAAGTCTTCAATCTCCCAATCTTTCTTACTTCAACTATTGGAGAACTGTTCTCTCTCAACCCCCATCAAATGAAAAATACTCTTTCATTGAGCCCTCACGTGACTATCTCTTAATAGTTTTAAGCAAAAAAGATACCCAACCTGATGTAATCTTAAAATATAGAAATGGAGTACTTGATACATTTTACATTCAAAGTGTAGGATTAAAAAAAATAACAAATATAAGATTATCGAGGGGGAAACTCATTTTTTGTCATCCTAACAACATTACCGTTTACGATGACCAACTTCAATACATTGATCAGATTTATGTTTACAATACAACTCAAGGGTTTGCCTCCTACCCTACACCACGCGATGCTCAATATGCTTCCGATGGCTTTATGTACATAGCAGATGAAACTCAAGGACTTGTCAAAAACTGGCAAATATGGACCAATTACTTTTTCAAACCCGAAAGCCCATATTTGGCTACTTGCTTTTCCCTAAACATGTGTGGAACCACCTTAACTGTTACTGGTGGCGGATTTGACGAATCATTTAACAATTTCTATTCTCAGCCTTTTATTGCATCGTTCGCTGAAGAAAAATGGTTTAACTTACATCCATCTATAGATACTAATTTAATTGGTTTTTTTGATCCTACCACTGTTTATGCAGATCCCAAAGATCCTAAACATCTCTGGATTGGTTTTTACAATCAAGGTTTAATGGAGTATCGTGCAGGTGAGATCGTGAAAGTATGGAATTCGTACAATTCAACATTACCTGGAGCTGAAGGCACAGATTTAGTTAGAATTACTGGCATCACTGTTGATCAAAATAACAATCTCTGGATCGTACATCCATGGAGCAACAAAATGCTTAGTGTTCTAACTTCCAAAAACGAATTAATTACATTCAATTTACCGCCAAGCTTTAAAGCTAATGGAGCTAAAAAAATTGCTATCGATGCTTACAATAACAAATGGATACCTCTTCCCAGAAATGAAGGTATTATTGTTTTCAATGAAAACGGAACTCTCAACAACTTCTCCGACGATAAATTTATCAAATTGAATACTTCGCCTAATACTGGTAATTTACCCAGTCTCAGTGTTAATGCTATAGTCGCCGATAAAGAAAATCAGATCTGGATTGGTACAGACAAAGGCATAGCTATTATTGATAATCCAGCGAATATTTTTTCTGATCAAAGTATCAATGCCCGGCAGATCTTAGTCGAAGTTGGAGGTTACGTTCAACCCCTGCTTGGTTCCGAAAATGTAACTTGCATAGCAGTGGATGGGGGTAATAGAAAATGGGTGGGGACTGAAAAAGCTGGCGTCTTTTTACTCTCCCCCGACGGCACCATAGAAATAGCCCATTATACCACAGATAATTCTCCTCTTCCTTCCAACACCATTATGGACATCGTTATTCAACCGCTATCAGGAGAAGTTTTTATAGCAACTTCTGCTGGTTTAGTCTCTTATGGTGGCGAAGCTTCCGAACCATTCAACACTTATGATTCAATCATGATTTATCCCAATCCGGTCCCATCCGATTTTCAAGGTCTTTTGACCATATCCAATCTTGTTTCCGAGTCTACAGTCACCATTACAGATGTTTATGGAAACCTGATCTATCAAACTACCTCACAAGGAGGTATGGCTGTATGGAACTGCAAAGACATTAAAGGCAACCGCCCCGCTACAGGCATATACTTGATACTCATAGCCAACTCCGATGGAACTTTACGAAAAACTGCAAAATTTCTTTTTTATCATTAATTATGATCGAACAGACTGAATTTATTCCACTGCGAGTTGTCAAATACAAAGAAAGATCTCTTGTACTAACGGGCATTACACCTCAAGGAAGGAAAGATTTTTTTCTTAACTCCTACATTAAAAACAAAAAAAATAAATACCCGTTTTTAGCTTACCCCCTTCCTATTTTAGAAATCACTTATTTTCGTCGCTCCCATTTCAATCTTCCTATTGTCAGCGATATGCAATTAGTTAAATACTCTCCCCATGTTCTTTTTTCTCCTCCGACTCAAATACTTTTAACTTTTCTAGCAGAAATATATTATGCTTTTCTTCGACACGTAGACTCAGCAATCTATGCTTTTATTCGATCAAAATTATTTGAGATTTTCAATTTTCAGCATCTCAACCCAACATGGGTTTTCGTGCATCTTGTCAACTTGTTAGAACAACTAGGTTTTGGTTTACAAAAATGGATGAATTGGGATAAAGATCTAGAGTTATCGAATACTTTCGCCGACACTCCTATTGGAAAAATTCATGTTCGTTTTCTAAGATTACTCTACCATTTAACCCAATCAGATCATCATTTGAACATTCCTCCTGCCGATCAAATGCCTTTGCTAGAAACGATAATCAAAATTTTCCATTCGCATTTTTCTTCAACAAGAGAAATTCAGTCAATGCGACAGATGGAACTTTTCTTTTCATTTTTCGAAAATAAGACGCCCTCCTGAATGAGTGACTATCCGAGCTCTTTTTTCTCGCCGAATATCAACCCCTTTCTCTATCACTAACCTGCTATCATTTTTCAGAATAATTTTCGAGCCTTTTTCCATCAGTATTTTTGTTCCTGATGAAAAAATCAACGTCGTTGGAGGATTCCAATATTTCTTCGAAAACATAGTATCAGTTGTCGGCGTCATAGAACGATCTATAACAAGTCTAACTTTTTTTCGTATAATCAAATCATAAGGAGAAGCCACATGTTGTTTTGGCAAAATGATATGTGGAGCTGCCCAGCGCGTCGAATAATTTACTTCCGGAACATGCGAAACAATTCGTAATCGTAAACTCCCAGGATAATTTGGATCCCCATCGTATATATAAATTCTTATCCCATGAAGATAAATTATTCGATTATCCGGCTTTTTCCCACCATTCAAAGAACGATCATCATTGAGATAGGTCAACATATTGACCAAAGCTGGATTGGTTGAGATTGAAATGACATCGCCTGGGACAAAAGCCATAGAAGTTTCTCCTAAATAAGGCAAGTTGTTACGATATTGTCCATCGAGTTTCTCAATTCCAAGGGTCCTTTTTTCTTTTTCTTGCAACTTTCCATCTTTGTTTTCATCAAATCCAACAAGTTCATGCACAGAATAGCCCGTAAAAGGATTAGAATTTTTTGAACTACGCACGAAAGGATAATATTTGACATTATTGATACACCAGTTGTTCTGAACTAGCGTATCTTCAAAGATCAAATCATAAAAACCACTCGCCGGAACGACTCGAATAAAATCAGCAAAGTCGCGGAATGCACCTGGAGCCAATGTATCTTCATGAGCAACTTGTATGTACGCATAAATACCAGGACGTGCTTTGTCAATACAATAGGCATCTTCATACTGAAATCGATCAAAACGACTTCCGTTAAAAGTTGTTGTCTGATGATTTTCTAACCAAAGCCATTGTGGATATTCATCAGACGACAAATAAGGTAAACGTACTCGTATGACGTCTCCGGTGGTAATAAAATCTCTTAAAATCAAAGTGGTGTCAAGATAGAATTGCTCCAGAGCCGTAAAATCCGTACATATTTCCTCTCCTTTTTCATTTAAACACGAAATATAAAATTTCTTATATGGTGATTTCCAGCCGAGTTTATAGCGATCCCAACCATTAACGGTCATAAGAATGCGGTTGGCGGCACCCATCATTCCCCAACCAGCTTGAAAAGAGAGAAAATATTGAGGTCCACTAGCTGCATGATTTCCACCGCAACAATGCATGTTGTTTCCTCCTAAAAGCAAATGGTTAAATTCATGTAAAAGTATTCCCAGTGGCATGGAACCATGAGTGCAAAATACGCTGTATGAATCCGCTTCTAAATTCCCACCTCGAAGCCCAAAAGTAGAAGCATAACCAGCACCATGAGCAGGATATGTTGAATTTCTGACTATGATCATCAAATGATCTAAACGCAATTTGTCTGACGATTGCCTACGTCGTTTAATCTCTCCACCACGCTCAATGAACCATAAATCAAAACTATCCTCACTTAGCAAATGCTTGGTTCGGAAAGAACGTTTTCCGATATATTCCAATATTTTTATTGGATCAATAGAACCATCCGATGGTAACAATATGGGAATTCCGGGCTTTCCTTCCTCCTCCCATACATCACCTAATACCTCAAATTCTCCAAAAGAAGCTTCATGAAAATACGATGTAACCCATCCCTGAGGCTTTTGCATAGGAAAAGGATCAAACAATTCATTTGACCAAATAGGAAGTTTCCCAGGTTGCCAAGATTCTGAAAATTCTATACTGTTTGGCTCTTTTCCTGAAGGATACTTTAGTTCGACAAAAACCACCAACACTCTTAATCTACCATGTACTGGTAAGTAATATCCACTCCTTGATCCGTAGCTTTGAGCATACATCGCTTCGTAAAGTACCAACAGTATAACCAAGCTTCTAAAATATCTCATCTCTTTTGTTAAATCAATGATTCAGCATCATATGTATTTTCTGGACGCAGCTTACAACTTTAGGGAAAATTTTTTCTGGAACTTCCTGAACATGTGAGAATATCGTAGAATCTTTAATTTTCCTGATCAACATTTTTCCTTCTTCCTCTTCTAGATAGCATAGCAGTAAATTATATGGTTTAACTTCTGGAATTAGATACACTTCATCTGTTCGAACACCTATAAGCCAAGCCATTTCAGTCAGATTTGAATAAACAGGATAAAGATAACTCCTTGAAGTTCGAACATCAAAATGTTCGTAATCTCTCATATGTCGGAACGGGTTCTCTAGCATTTGATTGAGCAACGACACAACTTTATACTCTCGATAAGGTGAATTTAAAACCCATATTTTAAAATTATCTTCAAAATCATTCTCCTTTGAGTATAAATAATACTTCTTCACCTCTTACTTATTTAGATAAAGCAAATTTAAATCATTAGCATGAAAACCTAAATCTCCGTTTTGAAATATTTTCACTCCATTAACGATATACAAAGACTCGCAGCAAAAACTTACGTAACTTGTTGAACAAATAAATTACGTGTTCATGTAACTTATTTGAAATTTAATCTATGTTTCCAACATAAGAAATTCCTTTCCCTGCTTACACATGACTAATACGATTAAGTTTTAAGATATAGAAAAACTACTGTTTGATAAGCAATGTTTCCATGGTTTGTTGTGAAGTCGTAATTCTCAATAAGTAAGGCCCAGGTGCAAGGCTTTCCCCGAGCGACAAAACCTTTGTTCCACCTGCAGGTAATATAGTTTTTTCCCACACAACAATTTTTCCATTTACTTCTCTCATCATGACCTCGGCTTCCATGGGTACTTTTAAACGAGAATGAATAATCAACTCATCAGAAATCGGATTGGTTACTGTGATGGATTCTGTTATGTAAATGTTATCTTTCTTACAATTTAAGCAGGTATCTCGAAGCGGAAATACTTGCCCATTGATAGTCGTGTAACTTAGCACAACACAAACTTCGTCTTTAAATGTTCCAGGAACTTTGATATGATACATTCCACTCGTTTCTGGGTAAACTTTAAACTTCTGAAGAAGACTTCCATTCATCTTCCTAAACTCTACAACATAAGACTCAAGAGAAGTTTCTTCCTCATCTGAAAACCATTTTAACTCGATAAAACCCTCGTCCTCGCAACTAACATCAAAAAATCTCAAGTGTGTAGGAAGCACCGTGTTTTGCAGTGAAAACCTCGCTAAAGGTCTACATAAATCTGAAGTTTCTACGGCCCCTTGATAATTATCGCATAGATTGGAGATATGATCAGAGGATTTTCCTTGATAACATCTGTAACCGCTTGGATAGGTTAGAACCTTGCCTCCAAAAGCAGTAGACGAGTTTGATATACAGAACTGTACAAGTATATTACTTGATCCATTCCAATAAAAAGGTTGATCAAATTTGAATTTTCTCCAACCTGGATCAAGACTATCCCTCGACAATGTTGAACGTGAATAAACCGTTACAAATGGTCCTCCAATGATAGTATCAGGTGCAAAAGCCGATAAAGTTATGTGACGCATTTTAATATTAAAATTTTGCAAATGGGTACCTGGCTTTTGAGTTACGTACACCGACATCGATGTAATGTTTTGTGGAGTTGTTATGCCAAGGGCATATAGATCACTTGCCCTGAAAAGAAGCTGATTTTTTCTGTTTTTTATGGCTGTACTGATAAGCTCTTCAGCAGGTGTAGGGCCAACGCAAGTAGTTTTAATTGGAGATCCTAATTCAACAGCACTTAATGTTGTAATTTGCACCGGTGTTGAATAAGCACTCAACCCTGAATTAATACACGTAACTAAACATCTAAAATAAGTATTTTGAAGAATATAAGTTTCATAAGTTGGTGCTGTTGCTCCAGGAATGTTGGTCCAGTTCAGATTGTCAGGTGATGATTGCCACTGAAAGGTCAAGCCTGTTTGAGTCAAAGCATTTTGAAGCGACAAAGTAAAATATTCTCCAATATGCACGACTGTAGCTGTAGACATGGTTTGTCCCGGGTTGGGTGTACCTGAACATGGATTATCAAGCACGTAAATGGTGTAATCTTCTGCTTCACCTTGAAACGAAAAGCCTCCTGGATCAAATGTACAAGGATCGGTTAAATAAGAAGCCCATTTGGCAGCAATCCTCATAAATGTTTTTCCTAATGCAGCCCCAGGAGGGACTGTTATATTGAAAGGACACAAACTACTGAGACCGTTTGCCTGATTAGCAACCGTACCCAATTGATACATTTCTCCAGGATCAAATATCAAATTTTGATTCCAGTCAATCCATGCCGTTACGTAGTAGGTATAATTACCATTGGTATTTACATAAACAGACAAAGCATATGAGCTACCCCGATAAACATTAGTAGATATATGAGTAAAATTAGTATATGCTGGATTACCTGTAGAGGAATTGTTGATTGTGTTGAAAACTACACGTGTAATCCCATCAACTTGGTTATTGTCTCTAGCAGAAATCTTACAGTAACAGCCGATTTGGTTTTCTGGTGTAATAAATATAGGGTTTGAATAATCATAGCCAAACCCCGGGCATGTTACTTTACATCTGAAATAAGCTGATTGAGCTAAAGAATAATTTAGAGTCATTCCATTAGCTCCTACAATGTCGTCCCAGTTTATTGCATCATTGGATATTTGCCATTGATACGTAAGATTTCCATACGGAATTTGATCTGGCAAGGAAAGTGTAAATGTCTGATTTATGCAGGGTATAGCAGGATTAGCAACTGTGTTTCCAGGGGATGGTATACCGTTGCAATTAGGATAATAGTATTCAAACTGAACTTGGTATCGTCTGGCAGCAGGATAGTAAGTACTCCAAGTTCCAGGAATCGACGACGTACTGTTGTCTCCCATGGACTGATTGGCTGTCACTGCATCATATTTCCAATTAATGGCTCCGGTGGTTCGACATGAACTATTGTTAGCTTCCCACTCAACGTAACATTCGATGCTTCCTCCTGTATACGTAAACGAATTTTGCAAAGTCCAAAGCCAAAAGCCTGCGGTACTGGGCATGTTACTGTTGTTTATATTGGTGTTTTCGTAGACTAGCGTAGCACCACTTATCATCGCGTTCCAAGAAGTTCCACTTGAAAGACTTGTTGCAGTACTATTTTTCAAATAAACTCTTAATGTCCAACTACTCGTCGTATTAGGCCTGTTCCCATCAGCTTTGTTAAAACCCCACTTGGTTATTATAGCTCCGTTATAAACACCTTGAGAAGCTAGTTCTGATGCAAGAATCAAATGAACAGTTTTAGAATAAATATAGCTACTCGTACTGCCAGAACTATATATCGGTTTTGAAGCATCTGTGTTTGCACTTGTGCTACTACCCGACCCAATAGTAACCAGTGTTTGGCTGTACGAAATAGAAGTCAAAAAAATTATTGCATATAAAAAAAAGAATAAAATATTTTTCATCCTCAGTAAATTTAATGCTAAGATAGTAGTGATAGGGTCTCATCAACAAGTTGCGTTTGTCATGATAAAACTTTCATGAACATGAACAAAAAAAACACACATTTTTCAACACATATGATTTTAGAAAATTGTATATTTACTTCCTGAATGCTATGCAAGACCTTTTTAATCTCCTGATTTTAATAGCTGTCATTCATGCCTATGTTTTCACATGGCTTTTGCTTTATCGTCCGTCGAAAAGTTCTCGCATTTTGGGTATTTACATGTTGTTTGTATTTATCGAATATCTTCTGAATGCTAACATGTACCTTTGGAACAATTCTATACTTTATGCCTGTTTCTTTTTTATCAATACTCTTGTTATGCTATCTCAACCTCCTCTGATTTTTTTGTATGTCAAACATCTTACAACGGAAAATTTCAAATTCCGATTCATTCACATCTTCCATTTCTTACCGGCTTTTCTACTAACTTCTATCATGTTCGTACAATTTTTAACCATCCCATCCGATGTGATCCATCAGATATTGTTTCAATTTAGCAAAACAGAACCTTATTATTCCAATCTTAAAAACTGGATTAATATTGGAGATTTGGTTTTTTTTCTCCAAGTCTTTAGTTATTACCCTATAATCTTATGGCAACTTGCTAAACATGATAAGCAAATCGCATACGTATTCTCATATCGACAAAATATTACATTGCAATGGATGTGGGTTTTTATTGGTTTTGTTCTTGCGTATAATTTCTACCAATTTTTCGTTTATATTTTTAATAAACCTATTCTTGGATTTGCTTTTTATTTAATAGCCATCAATTTTCATGTTTTTTTCGTGGGAATTATGGGATTGAAACAAAAAGAAATTTACCCTGTCTTGCAAGACGCTGAAAAAAATACTCATGAGGAAAGTACTGTCATAAATTCTGAAACAACAGAAGCTAAATTGCATATCACGCCGGAGCAACAGCAAATCATTGCTGAGAAGCTCATACAGCTTATGGAAGAAAAAAAACTTTTTCTCAATCCAGATCTTAGTTTATACGACCTTTCCAAACAGTTGAATCTACCTCGCACTCATGTTTCGTTTGTCATTAATACTGTATTTCAAAAAAATTTTTATCATTTTGTCAATCATTACCGCGTGGAAGAGGCAAAAAAAATCCTTATCGATCCTGCGTTTAATCATTACTCAATCGAAGGAGTTGCTACTACCGTAGGATTCAAAGCCAGAAATGTCTTTTATATGGCATTCAAAAAAGAAGTTGGCATGACCCCCGGTGAATACCGTTCACGTTTCGGAAAAAAATCTTAACGCAATAGCGTAAGATGACCATGTAAAATTTTCTCTTCATCGTTGAGGAAAACTATGCGAACATAATAGTTAAAAATACCAGGATCAAGGGGTTTACCTTTGTAATTACCATCCCAACCTTCCTGAGGATCAGTGGTATGGAAAACTTTAATTCCCCAACGATCATAAACAAACACCTCTATGGATTTTATAGAAGAACCATAAACTCGCCAAATATCATTGTTGCCATCACCATCTGGGGAAAAAATATTGGGTACAAACGCATGAGGAGGAAAACAAGACTGGTTGGATGCCAGAATGGTTGCTTGACCAGAAACCTGACACTGATTTTTATCGGTTACCTGTACGGTGTATATTCCGGGAGGTAGCTGAGACAGCTGCATCTGATTACTACCATTTTGCCAGTTGACCACATACGGAGGATAACCACTCTGTATGGTAAGAGTAATAGAACCATCCTGAGCTCCTTGACACGTTTCACCTTGAACTTGAAAAGACAACTGCGGTATGGGCACAACTGTTAATAAAGTTGAATCCTTGATGGCACAGTTTCCAGCAGGTGTGTAATAAACGTAATGATTACCTATTCCTGCAGAAGACGGATCGAATAATCCACTTGAATTAATTCCCACACCTGACCAGGATCCGCCTGCTGGAGTAGCTGTTAACTGAACAGCTGGAGCATTGAAACATATAGTATCCACCGTCGAAGTAATTTGACCTTGAATATTGGACATAAACTGAACATTAACCTGATCAGACCCCTGACAGCTATTTTGATCGGTCACAGTCACACCATATGTACCGCTTTGAGTGACCGTAATGGTTTGAGTATTAGCACCAGTTGACCAATCGTAGGTCGTATAACCACTTCCAGCATTTAAAACGACCTGTGATCCCTGGCAAACCTGCTGATCTGGCCCAAGATCAGGAGTGGGATTCGGATTCACTGTAATATATTGGGTTTTGATGATAGTGTCGCTACCTGCTGCATTGGTTGCTATGAGTTGAACAGAATAAGTTCCTGGATTAGGATAACAAATATTGGTTGGATTCTGATCGGTTGAAGAGGAAGGATTTGCACCAGTAAACGTCCATTCCCAGCTATCAGGTTGATTAGTGGTCAAATCTGTAAAATTTATGCATTGACCAGCACATATAGACGTCTGAGAAGCTTGAAAATCAGCCACAGGAGGAATTACACTTAAAGTTACGGTAAGTGTCAAATCCAATATAACTGGTGAATTGTTTGTTCTTTTAACCTTTGCAATAACATAGACACTATCGGCAGTGCTATTATTCAGAGAAATGTGCGTACTACTTCCGCTTGCAATAATAGCATGGCTCTGAGCATTTCTAATTTCAAATTCGACAGAACATCCTGCACATGAGCTTAGATCGTAATGGGTGATTAATTCATTCCAATTCGCAGCATTTGCAAAACTTGAGAGAGCAACAGTTGGAAACTGTATGGAGTTCTCAAAATCAGTAAACTTAGTTTCCAAAAAAGCTGCATAACCGGAATTTGATCGTCTTGTAGCAAAGTATCTCCAGTAGGGTCCATCGCTGGTGTTGTGATCTACAATTATTCCAATAGCATTACCACTGACAAAACCTGGTCTGTTTACTATTTCCTGAAGAACTGGAGCAATATCTGGAGCTGTTTGAATTTGCAAGCCTGTTGACCACTGTTGTGTAGCCCCCTGGGGAACATTCCATGCCACAGATGCTGCTCCTCTCACCCTATAACGAGGCTGCCCTGTTTGTGGATCATTGGAATTTGACCACGGCTGACAATTATCTTGAGCTACACCTTTAATAGCAAGAATCAATTCATTGGTGGTATTGGGTGTTGCTCCGCATCCACTACCATTATGAGCAAAAGGATAGAATTTTGCACTGGTAATAGTTGAACCAGCTGCTAGCTTACTATTCTGAAAACGAAAACCGTGATAGTCCTGTAAGCTTGTAAAAATATTAGGTTTATAATAACCTACCGTAATACAATCATAAGAACCACCGGAATAATAACTTGTACCTTCTGTTAAAGCTTGATCAGATGCAGTGGTAAGAAAAGAAAAAGTTTTTGCTTCAGCTAGATAAAAATAATCATCTACCATATTCCCAGAAGTTCCATTATCGTGAACATTCATGTGATTTCCGTATAAAGCTACCATTTTCCTACCCAATGCAAACTGAGGCCAAGAAGTTAGGTGCCACCCATGCAAAGTATCTCCGTACGTATATGCCCATAGTTCACTTGACCATGCTGACCAAGTAGAACCTCCATTGGCTGAAACTCGGCCTCTAACAAAATAAGTTGCTTCTGTTGCAGGTAGAGGTGGGTTCAAATTATTGCAGGTAAGATCGTATTTGGTACCAGCGATGTAATTTCCCGAAAAAGTTTGCGTATAAGAGGTACCCGTAAAATCTGGCTTTGTGTTTAGCTCTATTTGTATGCGATCAAAAGTTGGAGCATATGAACTCTTTACAGTAAAGGTGGGGGTGGTACTAGCTGATCGATAATGATTAAATGCCGTCTGAGTAGAAGGATTGGCAGATGTCGACTGAAAAAAAGATGGATAGGGATTAAGAACAAACACGGTATAGTCTTCAGCTTGCCCATCTCCAGTCGTATTACAAGGAACTGCTTGAGCATTGTATTTCTTCATGACACGCATTCTCTTGGGACCAGTACTGCAACTTGATGGAACGGTGATGTTTCCTAGCACAGGACAAGAATTACAATTCAAAATTCGCCCAAGACTATATCTTTCACCTGGATCATTCAAAACACCATTGTTGTTCCAATCAAAATACACCGTAATACTGTCGGTGAAATTTCCATTGGTATTTCCAAAAACCATGATTTCGTAGGATTGACCTGCAACAACATAGGTATTCACATTCGTGAAATCTTCGTATGCACTTCCCCCTACCGAACAAGAACTGTTCTGATCAATGGTATGAAAAACAACCCTACATATAGGTTCAACCA
>JAOAAK010000037.1 GCA_026418905.1 Bacteroidales bacterium
AGTTATCCCGTTCACATTCCCTTGTCCTGTACTCCATTGATAAACAACGGGGATATCCGACGAAGCACTAATCGTAGTAGTTTGCCCTTGACAAATTACAGGAGAACCACTACTCAATGTTATATTTGGAACAGGATTCACAATAATGGTAATCTGCGCCGTACTAGTACACTGATTCGGCGTCGTACCAGTCACCGTATAAGTCGTAGTAGTAGTCGGCGAAACAGTAATCGAAGAACCTACATTCCCAGTCGACCAACTAAATACCGTACCAGCTATATTGGATGAAGCGGTAAGTGTCACTTGAGATCCTGCGCAAATCACGGATTGACTTGCATTAACACTCAAAATAGGTCTAGGATTAACTATTACTCTACCAGTTGCTGTATTAGAACAATTGTTAGCTGTTCCTGTTACAGTATAATTAGTAGTTGTAGGAGGGGAAACTGAAAGAGGATTTCCAATATAACCTGTATTCCATGTAAATGTGGTATTTGGAACATTAGAATTCGCCAACAATTGTGCTGTTTCACCTTCACATATGGTAACTGTAGGAACATTAATCTGAGGAATAGGATTGACATAAACTGTTACAGAATCAACATTAGAACACAATGGAGCAAAAGAGATGTCGTCTAAAGCAAAGTCATTCCCATTTCTAATGGTATTTTGGTTTATAATGCAAATTTCAACGGAAGTATTGTTACCACTGTTCCAGATTTGATAAAATTGTTGCCAATTGCACACTACGTTGCTAGCTGTAAAAGGCGTACCTAACAATGATCCATTTACATAAAATTGCAAAACAGCAGGGTTCAACGGATGAACACTTGTAACCCATGTAGAAAATGCATAATCGGTATTGGGTGTTACTTGAACCGTTTGACACCATACACGTTGGTTAGCAACTGGAGCACCATTGATGACCATCATTAAGTTACCTGGAGCTGGTGTGTGATCTTGACATTGAGCAAAATTCGGATGAGTATTTCTTGGATTATTAGTAACGTAGTAATTACCCTCAGGAATTAAATTTATATTGTATTGGTAATCCGTAGTAAAGCCTACATTACCTTGTTCGAAATCACCATTAAAAATAACATTATCGCCTAAGGAATAACCTGTTAGATAATATGTGGTCGTTACAGAAGGTGTAGCAATGGGATTAGAAATATTAGGATTATTAAGTGTAGCTGCAGGACGCCAATTGTATAACCAGGCCCCACTACCTTGTAATTGAGCAGATTGACCCTGACAAATGGTTTGATCTGGTCCAGCATCTACTTGAGGAAGTGGGAAAATTCTAACAGTAACAGTAGTAGTATTGGTACACCCATTTTGATCTGTACCAGTAACAGTATAGGTTGTGGTTGCTGAAGGTGAGGCTATAACAGTTGAACCTATCACTTGACTTAAACCTGTTGAAGGAGACCATTCATAATAACTGGCACCAGTTACTCTAAGAACAACAGAACCTCCCTGGCATACTCCTGGCATACGTGGTGTAATGGTTAAAGTAGGCGGAGGTAAAACTTGAACGGTAAAAGGAACGGTATCGTCGGGACAATTTGGTGCTTCATCAGATACAACCAAATAGTAATTACCAGCAGTTGTTGCCATCCATTGAGTCCCAGTTCCTACCTGATTCCAACTGCTATTGTACCATCTATAGGTTAAATTTCCCCATCCCCCTGTTGCAGATGCATTCACTAATCTGCCAGGAGTGCCTTGACAAATAACCACAGGATTAGGATTAATAGTTGCGTCCAGTGGTTGAAACATAGTAACCCTTACTGTATCACAAAAATTAATCACACCCGCACAATTCGGTGCTGCTACTGTTCCACATACTTCATAATCAACAAAAGGTGGTGGATTTAACGATGGAGTTACAATGGGATTGGCGCAATTAGTACAGCTTAAAAAAGCATCATATATACCTGTACCACTGGTGATATCTCGCCAGCGAATAGTGTTTGGATTAAGTCCTTGAACCCAAAGTTGAGCTGGGCAATTTTGACTGGCAATAGTTGGAGGAGACACCTGAGGAGAAGGAATTGCACGAATAGCATAAGTGTTTGGATTGTTTCCGGGCTTACAGAAAGTAAGAGTATATGGACCCGGACCATTCAAGCAAATAGGTTGTCCCACAGGAATCTGAGGACCACAGTTGATTTGATAAAAAAGAGCTCCTGGAGGAACAGCGCCGGACGCAATTTCGAAATTCACTGCAATAGTTTGAGGGTGCAGGCGTATTTCAAACTCAATACACCTGTCAGGTGCAGTAGTTCCACAGCAAAGATCTCTTCGACTAACGTTAGGGGAAACCCACGTACCCCCCGGAGAAGAAGAGAGATCGACCAAAAAAAAGGGGGTGTTTGGTCCGCATGAACCAGATTGTGCAATGACAGGATGAGTATGAAATATCAGCATGAAAAAAAACATTAGCCACCCTGTCATTACCCCCATCCTCAAAATAAAATTTCTTTTTTTCATGGCTCATGTATTTTAACTCTTACGAGTGAATTCCTTTACTCTTATATCATTTGGACTATTTTTATAATATAAAGTTTATATAAAATATAGAAAAAATTAATAAGCAAAAACACTTAATATCTGATTTTATAAGGCAGTTATTAAACTTTAAATAAAACACAAATGTCATCAAATAAAATATTATTTTTACTTTTGCACAGAGAGTTTAAAAAGAAATCATGGCAACAACTGCTGATATTAAAAATGGTGTTTGTATTGAACTCAATGGCGATTTATATGTCGTGGTAGAATTCCAACATGTTAAACCTGCCCGTGGTAATGCTTTCGTCAGAACCAAATTAAAAAGTCTCATGAGTGGTAAAATCATACAAAACACTTTTCCATCTGGGGCTAAAATTAATATACAACGTGTTGAACGTAGACCATATCAATTCTTATATAAGGAAGGAACCACATACTTTTTTATGCATAGTGAAACGTACGAGCAAATTTCTTTAGAAGAACATTTGATTAATGCTCCTCAATTTTTAAAAGAAGGACAAGAAGTCGAAATTATGTTTCACGCAGAAACTGAAACACCCATTAACTGCGAATTACCCGCTTACGTTGTACTTGAAGTAGTATATTCTGAACCTGGCCTAAAAGGTGATACTGCAACAAATGCTATGAAGCCTGCTACACTTGAAACCGGAGCTACGATTCAAGTTCCTCTTTTTGTAAATGTAGGAGATAAGATTAAAGTTGATACACGTACAGGTGAATATGGAGAAAGAGTAAAAGAATAACCTCATGAAACTGAGTAAGCCATATACAGTTAAACAATTGGTGGATATTATCCAAAATCCAAACATCAAAATTTTAGGAGATGCCCAGACGTTGGTCACAGGAATAAATGAAATTCACAATGTTGAGGAGGGAGATATTACTTTTGTAGATCATCCCAAATATTACAACAAAGTATTACAATCAAAAGCTAGTGTCATTATTATCAATCAGCCATTTGA
Source organism: Bacteroidales bacterium (assembly GCA_026418905.1). Lineage (NCBI taxonomy): Bacteria > Pseudomonadati > Bacteroidota > Bacteroidia > Bacteroidales > Bacteroidales bacterium. Next base: position 3,501 of record JAOAAK010000037.1, read on the forward strand.
TCCCCCAGTTGGTAAAGTTTTGTTGCTAAGCAATGATCCTTTTAGTGATTACGTAAAATTAGTTAGATACTTTAAACCTTTTATTCCCTCAGAATCCGCCATTAGTCCTACAGCGGAAATTGGTGAAGGGACCATTATTGAGCCTTTTGTTTTTATTGGACACAATGTTAAAATTGGGAAAAACTGCATTATATATGCTCATGTGACTATACATTCGGACACCATCATCGGTAACAATGTAATCATCAACAGTGGAACTGTTATTGGTGGAGAGGCTTTTTACTTTAAACGGAGGCCAACTCATTACGATAAGTTGGTAGGTTGTGGGAGAGTCATCATCGAAGATGACGTTGAGATTGGTTCCTGTTGCACTATCGATAGAGGTGTTTCCGGAGATACTATTATTGGAAAAGGAACTAAGATGGATAATCATATTCAAGTAGGCCACGATACGATTATTGGTAAAAACTGCCTCATTTCATCACAAGTGGGAATAGCTGGTGTTGTCACCATTGAAGATGATGTAATTTTGTGGGGACAAGTAGGTGTCCAGAAAGATCTGACCATAGGCAAAGGTGCTGTAGTCCTCGGTCAATCCGGCGTTTCTAAATCATTAGAAGGCGGAAAAACTTATTTTGGTAGTCCTGTCCGTGAAGCTGTTGAAAAAATGAAAGAACTTGCCTTATTGAAACGTTTGCCTGAGTTGTTCGAGAAATTAAAATAATCATTTATCGTATACCCCTATTGAATGTTTCAATAAATGCCTATTTTCCAATACAAAATCGACTAAATATAGAATCTAATATGTCTTCATTTGTAATCTCACCTGTAATTTGTCCTAATTCCTGGATAGCAATCCGACAAGCTTGGGATACAAGATCTTGAGATGCATTTTTCCTTAAAAGCTCTATGGCTTCCTCAAGTTGTTTGATAATGCATGTAAATGCCTCAAAATGACGCAAGTTTGTTAGAACCACATCTGGAATTGCTTGAGGCTGGATTTCATAGTATGAAACTATTTTATCTAACAACAAATTAATGTTTTCATTACGTTTGGCTGAGATGAATACTATATCTCTGTCCATAATTGTCTTCCAATGAGAGGGAAATTCATCTAGCAAATCAATTTTATTAAGTACAAAAATTAATTTTTTTTCATTAAAATCTTTTACATGATTTTGTAAAAGCGAAATTTGCTCTTGAATGTATTCCACAGAAACATCTGAAGGTTCTAACATCAGAAGTATAACTTCAGCTTCACGAGCCTTTTCATAAGTTTTTATAATACCAAGATGTTCTACATGCTCGGCATCTCCCCTAATACCAGCCGTATCGATAAATCTCAGTGGTAAACCCCTTACGTAAATGACATCTTCGATATAATCACGAGTGGTACCGGGGAGATCACTAACTATAGCCCGATCTTCACCTAAAATACGATTAAGTAATGTAGACTTACCCACATTTGGCTTTCCTACGATAGCTACGGGGATACCATTTTTTAGCACATTACCCATGCGAAAAGTATCCAGCAATTGTTGACTTTCGCTTATTATTTCAAGTGCAATATTAATAAGTGTATTCCTATCAGCAAACTCAACATCTTCTTCAGAAAAGTCTATCTCTAATTCAAGCAATGCTGTTAAATCGATCAGTTTTTGGCGTAAAGCCTGGATGCGCATCGTAAAAAAACCACGCATTTGATTGATGGCCAATTTATGTGAAGCTTCGTGTTCAGCAAATACAAGGTCATTTATACTTTCAGCTTTTAACAAATCCATTTTTTGATTGAGGAATGCGCGAAAAGTAAATTCACCAGGTTTGGCAAGTCGGACTCCATTTGATATAAGGATTTCAAGAATTTTCTTTTGAATAAAAGGAGAACCGTGATGAAAAAATTCTGCCATATCTTCTCCTGTATAAGATCCTGGTGCTTTGTAGTACACCATTTGTATTTCATCAATTAGTTCTTCCTTATCGTAAAAATATCCGACGTATAAATGCCTTGCTTTTGGATAATCATGAAATGAATAATAATGTGGAGTGAAAACTTTCTGAAGAATTTCTAATGTTTTATCACCACTCATTCTGATCACCCCTATAGCACCAAAACCAGGTGGAGTTGATGGGGCACAAATTGTTTGATTAATATTTAGGATCATTTTTTTATGTTTACAAATATAGAAAACACAGGAATATTTCTATTTTGAATAAAAAATATTTGTCTTTTTTTTCATTCTTTGATTATATTTTTTTTTAATTTTTTAATAAAAAATTTTGTTTTTAAAAAAATTTTTTATTTTTGCTAAAATTTATACGTATGAGAAACAAACTTATTTCAATTTTAGCAAGTATTTTAATTTTAAGCGGTTGTGGTCCAACCACTGATGAAGTCGTGAAATACAACGACAAGATAGTTGATATTATAAATGAAATAGATGGAAAGCATTCAAATTTATTAGACGTATTTAAAAAAGAAGACGTTACTGAAAGTACTTGTAAAATGGAACTCAACAATTACAGAGATTTTTTAATTGAGAAGAAAAAAGAAGTAGAAGGTTTAGAATGTCCAGATGATGAAAAAGTTAAAGCATTCAGAGATGCAACCATCAATATGATCAACGAATTTATTAAACTAGCAGAAAAAGAATACGTTGAGGTAATTACACTTTTATTCAATTCTGGAGATGATCAATCTGCAGAGGAATATTTTGATTCACTTCTCGAAAAAATTGACAATACGGAAGGAAAATATTATGAAGAAGTTAAAAAGACTCAGAAAGAGATGGCTGATGCGTTTAACATTACATTAAAATAACATTTATTCAATAAAGGAGAATATAAGAGGGGATTACAAGTCCCCTTTTTTTTTAAACTCATTGCTTTTAAATCATTAACATTATCTTGTATAATAATTTAAAAGCTTCATTATTTTTTCAGCAGAAACTCTATTCATAGGAGTAAATTTTTTTCTCGACATTAACTCATAAAACATTTTGTTACGAAACAAGTTGTATATTTCATTATTTTCCCAAGAAATTAACTTTTTTTTATGATTATAGGGACAAACATTCGTACAAATGTCGCAGCCGAAAATCCAACCATCCCCCTTTTTTAAAATATGATCTGGAATGTCAACTTTTTTTGCTTCTATTGTCCAGTAAGCAATACATTTATTACTATCAATTATTGAAGGAAGCACGATGGCTTTTGTAGGGCATGCATCCATGCAACGTTTACATTTACCACATGCATTATTAATTACCTCTCTTTTCTTGCCCTCGATCTTTGCAGAGGTAAAAATATGGGATATAAATATTTTAGACCCATGCGCAGGATGTATTAATTGACCATTTTTCCCAATAAAACCCAATCCGGCTTTCCATGCCCAATAGCGATCCATAATGGGAGCGCTATCAGTAAAAAAATAAGCATTCTTACCTGTTTTTCTTTCAATCAGTTTGAGAATTGGCAAGGCTTTTTCTCTTAAATAAAAATGATAATCAATTCCTAGAGCATAACCAGAGATTTTAATCCTTCCTTGAATAGGTTCCTGGACAGGCCATGGAAATAACATGGTAATAATAGATTGAGTTCCATCTACTAACAAACCTGGATTAAATCGCTTTTCAACATTCTTTCCCAAATATTGCATATCAGCATGAAACCCTGCATTTAACCAGTTTTTATATTGTTTTTCTACATCATTATCAACTTTTTCACAAACGTTCCATCCTGCATCGATAAATCCTTGCTGCAAGATGATCTTGAACACTTCATCCCATAACAAAGTTGCCATTAATTCAAATTTTGAAGTGATATTTCATGAACGATTAAACCTTCCTCTTGGAATAAAGAAGTTATATTTTCGATTAAATTTTCTACATCCAGCAAAGAAGGGATGGTTACGTTGAAAATAATTATCGAAGTTCCAGTTTGGAAGTTTTTTTTAAAATTCACCGTGAAGAACTGAATTTTACGCGATTTTAAAATGGCATGAAGTTTTTCTTTATTCTTAAAATTGCCTTCATACTCAATCAGTAACTCTTTAAAAATTTTTTCCTGAAAAAGAATTTTTTCAATCGAATCAATAAAAAGTAGTATAAATAATACAACTAACAAAGCAATAAATGCGGCTAAATAATAACCAGCGCCAATAGCCAAACCTATTGCAGAAGCAACCCAAATGGTTGAAGCAGTAGTTAAACCCTTGACATTTACACCCAATTTTATAATAGCTCCAGCTCCTATAAATCCAACGCCAGAAACAACTTGTGCTGCTATTCGAGAAGGATCAAAATGATTATCCATACCAAATACCCATGGAACATACATCGATATCAACATTAACAAACCGGATCCAAGAGAGATGAGAGCATGTGGACGCATACTGATAAGTTCTCTATGACGTCCTCGCTCAAAACCAATTATCAAACCTGCTATAAAGCTTAATACTATTCTCAATACTATTTCTTCTACACTGATCACAGAAAAAAATTTTTACAAACTTAAAAAAATGAAAGAAATTTTAATTGAACCTTATAAATAAAACTTCACGAATACAAGTGGGCGCTAACGGACTCGAACCATTGACCTCCTGCTTGTAAGGCAGGCGCTCTGAACCAGCTGAGCTAAGCGCCCGTACCCTGGGCGGGACTTGAACCCGCACGGCCATTTAATTGGCCACAGGATTTTAAGTCCTGCGTGTCTACCACTTCCACCACCAAGGCCCGTATTATGTTGAGCAGTAGACGGGACTCGAACCCGCGGCCCTAACCTTGGCAAGGTTATGCTCTACCAACTGAGCTACTACTGCATGAAAAAGATTGTACAAAATTATATTGTTTTATTAAAAAAAACAAAAAAAGTTAATAATTGTTGTAATGATTCATTGCAAAGTCCATACCTGATAACATCCAGGCTTCGATCGATTCAACAGCAATCAAGATACGTTCGTCAAGTTTTTTCAGTTCTTCCTCATTCCATTTTCCTAAAACATAATCTACCTGCCTCCCACGCTCAAAATTTTTCCCTATTCCAAATCTAAGCCTATTAAATTCCTCGCTTCCAAGCCATTCAATGACGCTTTCCAATCCATTATGTCCACCAGCACCTCCTTTTTTTCTCAAACGAATCTTTCCCAAGGGAAGAGAAATATCATCACATATAACCATAAAATCGTTGGGTTTTACTTGCTCCATCCAGTACCGAACTGCCTTCCCACTTAAATTCATGTAAGTAGATGGCTTAATAACATAAACTAGCTTACCACGAAAAGCAAAATTTGCAATCTTAGCTAATCGTGAAGCATGAAATGTTGCATCGTGTTTCTTAACTAACTGATTTACAATATCAAAACCTATATTATGCCGTGTACCAGCGTATTCCTCTTCGGGATTTCCCAGACCAACAATGAGATATTTTTCCATAAATAAAAAAAGCCGCCTAAGCGGCTCAAAAATAACAAGTTTTCTTTTTCTTTACTTGATTTTATCAGCCATGTCCGACCCAGCTTTGAAACGCACAACTTTTTTAGCAGGAATTTGAATAACTTCACCTGTTCTAGGGTTCTTGCCTTTTCTTGCAGCTAGTTTTTTAATCTTCCATGATCCCCAACCAGGAATCACTACATCATCGCCCTTAGAAAGGCTCTTTTTTACTGCTTTAATCAATGCGTCCAAGGCAGCTTTTGTTTTAACTTTTGTCATTTTTGCCTGAGCTGCCATTGCATCAATTAATTGTTCCTTATTCATATATTTTGTTTTTTAGGTTAATCAAAAAAAGGTTGCTTTCGCAACCTTAAATTCATTTAACATTCTTGGATAGTTCTGACCCTGCTTTGAACTTTACAACTTTCTTTGCAGGAATTTTCATTTTTTTGCCAGTCTGAGGATTGATTCCTTCACGAGCACTTCTCTTAACTACGGAAAATGTACCAAAACCAACCAAAGCAATTTTGTCTCCTTTTTTCAAAGTGGCTTTGGTAACTTCCATGAAAGCTTCCAGGGCTTTCTTGGCTTCAACTTTTGTGATTTTTGCTTCTTTTGCAATGGCATCAATTAATTCTGTCTTGTTCATATCAATACTTTTTTAAGATTTAATACACAAATATAAGATGGAATAATGGTTTTGCAATAATTTACATCTGAAATTCACATTCATTGTTGATAAATTGCCACTTTTGTTAATAACTCTTCTATTAATTTGTAAATTTTTCTTCAAAAATAAGGATTTTTTTAGAGATATTTTTTTCTATACTTTCAAATCAAAACATTAAAATTTAATTATCAGAATCTTTTAAAAAAAAACTTGTTTTCACTCGATACTGTCGCTAAAAGATCATTAATATTGAAAATCAATCTTTTATGCTTTATTTAATGATAAGCTTTTGACCAGGCTGAATCTTGTCAGAACTTAGTTGATTATCTTTTTTTATCTTTTCAACGGTGGTATTGTACTTACGAGCAATACTCCAGAGAGATTCTCCTTCTTTGACAACATGAGTAATATTTTTTGGAGAATTGAAAGCAGTTGAAACAGTTGCTTGAGTTTTTGAATTAGAGTGAATTTTTAATTTTTGACCTGGATATATGCTAGTTCCCTGAAGGTTATTCCATCGTTGAATATCTGCTACACTTACCCCATATTTTGAAGCAATAGATGAAAGGTTGTCTCCTTTCTGTACGACATATATTATTTCATTAGCCTGAGATGAATTATCTTTTTTCGATGATTGGGTGTATGCGTTCTGAGCATTTACAATATTTTTCTTACATCCCACCAAAGTATCGACCCTTAAGGTGTCATTTTCAAAAAAATCCTGGGTATAGGAAAAAGGTTTTTTTAATAAATAAACTCTATACGCATTGAGAATGGCATTAATAAAAAGTTCACCACGACGCACATATCCCTCAAAGGTTAAATGCTTCTTGTCTCGCTGAGCAAGGTTAAAAGCATACCAGTTTTTCATAGAATAATCCCCGCCAGCAACGGTAAAATAATCATACAAAGCTACTTTTTCTTTCTCGGCTATTCTTCGTATTAATGCACTATATAATTTGCAGTTGGGTATGTTGATGTTTCTATACATAACATTCTGAGGACTTACTAAAATCATAGACGTCGTGGGTAAATTAGTTCGTATCTCCTGAATCAACTTTAAAAGATTCATTAGAATAAAGTTTTCATGAAATGCAGTTCGGTAAATATCATTAATCCCTACATCTATAATAACTAAATCGGGCTTTAAATATTTAAGGTGCTCAATGGCAAGATTCTGTTTGAGAAGACTTGATATTCCTGCACCGTTAATGCCTGTACTGATGTATAGTATGCCTTTATCGTTTGTGGATTCGATGATGATGGCATACAATTCAAAAAATTTCTGTTCTGGTTTGTTCTTTTTAACTTTGAAAAACAAAGTGTCATAACTCTGAGCTGGCAAATCAAGACAAATGTAAGGTAAAGTTGCATTTTGAGATATTTCTGTTTCAATCCATTCCATTTCTGATGAAGTTCTCAATAAAAGATCCATACTTTCGCGGGAAGTATTGCAAAAAATTCTAATACGATTGAAACCATTTCGCAGAGTCTGAAATTTTTTGCGAAATACAATCGCAAAGCCAGCCGTACTGTCTGTGGTTTTGCACGTAATACCGGAAAAACTCAAAGGAAACCGAGGTTGCATTTCTACATTTCTTGTATACATCCATTCTCCTTCGACGATAGATGTATAATCATACGCGGAATTAGTTTTTGCTGCTTTGTAGGGAAAAACATAGCCCCTCCCACCATAACCAAAAATTTCTTGAAGCCTGTCACGAATTACACCTGTAAAAACATCGCTCTGAACATGTGAATCACCAATGTGTAAAATGACAACCTTATCATTATCGGCATTTTTTAATTTTTCAAAAAAAGGGAAAATAGCATCTGGATGATACCATTCAATCACATTTTTGCTATAACAAATAAAAGGATATGTCTTTTCATAATTTATCCATCCGGCAATGTAAGACGGATTCTCCAATAAGTCTTGGCCTTGACAAAGTATGAAATAAGATAAAAAGATAAAAAAATTTTTACTTTTCATGGTGTAATAACCTCAAAAGATAATTATGATATTCGTGCATGATAGCATCGGTGAAAGCTTTAGCGATTTCTTCGCGCCCTTTATCAGTAAAATGCCCGTCTTTTGACAACAATCCTTTTTCGATCCATGGTTTTAAACTATTTTCGCCTCCCATCAATTGATACGTGTCAAAATATGCAAAATGATATTTTAAGGCCAATTTTTTTAGTTCTTCGTTAAATTGATTCAAGTATGGATGCGACATAAGTCCATGACGAGGAGGCATATTTCCGGGACCGAAAAATATCACAGGTAAAGTTGGAAAAAAACTTCTTATATGAGAAAATATTTTTTCATACATCTTACCCATCACGACAATATCCTCTTTTTTACGCAAATAAGGAACCACATTGGCTCCGTATTGAAGGATTAAAAGCCGAACTTGTTTTCGTTTAACATACTTATTCATGATACTCTTCGATAGAAGCAACCATCCATCTCCACTATGACCCCGAACTCCAAAGTTATCTATGATAACTCCCTTATTTGATTCAAAACTTAATCCGTAAATCAAAGGTGTATTTAAAGGAAAAATTAATTTTATGAAAGTAGTTGAAGGAGAAATGGGCAAAACTAATTCATTAAAATCCTCTTTTCCTTGAAGGATGACCTGAAAACTTTTTCCACCAGCATATCCGTGAACAGTGCAAGGAGAACTTGCTTGACCATACCAAAGTGTTCCCTTATCATAAGGTTGAGGAATGTTGATCTGAACATAAGCATTGGTATAAGTTTTAGACAGTTTCTCTCTGGCAGAAACGGTATCTTTGAAAAATGATGCACTGTCAAGTATGACTGTGTAACTCATAGGTTTGAATGATACTCCGCCTGGCCCATAAGAAGAAGTTTTCAATCGATGCTGAAAAAAAGTATACCTCATCCAGTTGTCGCTAGCAACACGTGAAAATGAAACTGGATTGGTAACATCCACCACGGGTACGAAACCCAATCCTTTTCCCTTGAAAAGATTTTGCATCTTTTTACGAATAGAATTGGTAAGGCGATCTCCTTCAATCTGAGAATCGCCCCAATGACCTATGCGAATGACCTGATCTGTATCATGTTCAAGAGCATAAAAAAATGAATCTAATGCTAAAGAAAAAGAATCCAATGGAGGCACGATTAGAAAGGTTTGAGATGATTTCAATGAAGAGTCTATAATTCTAACATTCAAAGCTTTACAATCTATCCTTACGTCATCAACGGAAATCTGCTGATCGTTACTCAAATTTGATGTACATGATAGAAAGAAAAGCATATTTAAAAAAGGAATTATTACACCGACCTTCACCTTACAGTTGTTGACCATTTGAAAGCTTTAAACAAAAATACTATTCTTTTAAGAACTGATAATTTTTCCGCACAATCTAGACACTGGTATAAATTTAAACTCGTTGATACCATCTTTAACGTACGATCATGATAGGTTCCACATTTAACTCATGAAGAGATTGAGCCTGAATGTAGTACACACCATTTTTCCAATTTCCTGTATACACAGAAACTTGACGATCGATCGGACCATGCCATATTATTCTACCCTGAATGTCATAAATAGTTAAGAAAACAAATTCATTTTTATTTAGTTTAACTATTAACCACTTGCCATCGGATGAAACAAAAGATTCTATCCATGATTCTTTAACTTGATCGTTAATCCTCAATGGATATTGATCAACTGGCAAAACCACAGAACTTGGATAGTATTGACCAACATGTATTGCATTACGTGCAACCAAAGTATCCCCAGATGTATACATTGGTCCACCGTTATTCAAATTTATGTCAAATCTTGGATAATTCGAAGAAGTTATTGAGAGACGCAATTTATGTTGTGGCAAAAATGTATAAGAGATGTCATAGAAATTCATTTCAATCCGATAAATAGAATCATCCTGCATAAATAATTCGTCCGATTGAGAATACCCTTTCCTAAAGCGCATTCTCTGGATTTGTTCACGAACAAGAATAGATCTTCCATCGGGATAAACATCAGTAAGTCGTAAAGCAAAATCCGTATCCAAGACATCAGATGAAACCCATAAAATCACTTTAATCTTTCCAGTTACGGTCACCGGAATGCTAAAATCGTCGCTAGTAAAAACGACAATATCATTGCGAGATTCAACTTGTTGAGACTGATCATATGGTCCTTGAAGAAGGTCATTCCTCAATGTCATACCACCCACCGTTGGAGAAGGATTTCGTGGATCATAAACAAACTGTATAGTATCATGATGATAAGTAGGGGGTTCATCAGATAATCTTCCTTCTTTGAGCAAATAAAGAGTAATAGATGTTTGATTTTGTATTGTGGTTTGCCATGAAGTTGTGCTCTCCCAAATATTTTTTCCAGGTATAAAAAAACGCAAGGGGGGTTCATTTTCCCAATTATTATTAATCCCACGCAAATAGTAATCAAAGAAACGTAAAGCAAGTGAGTCACCCCAACCGACTGCTTGTGGAAAAGTCAATTCGCCTTGTTGGGGCGTTCCTACTTGAGATGTCCCATGACCCCCATGTACCCATGGACCAATCAAGAATTTATGTTTATACCTCACTTGTACTTCACTCTGAGTCTGTAATGCGGCAAAAAAATCCAACATCAACTGAATATTATGATCAAACCAACCACCAATCAAAAACATGGGAATTCGAATATTTTGCGGATAAAATGTCAACCATTCTGCTAATTGCCAATACGTGTCATAATAAGGATGTGTAAGCAGGGTAGATGATAAACCAAACCCTAGAGCGTCCAGTTGATCGACGTATTCTTTCCGATAGACGCCACCTGGAAAATATTCTAGATAAAGACTTTGTGGAGCAGCCACTAAAGGTACTGCACAAATATGATTTGGATGATTCTCTTTGGCAGTAAGATATTGAATTTTACCCAACGCCGACGGCCCCCACGTTCCAACTTTACCGTTACTCCACGGCTGGTTGACTATCCATTCGATGACGTCATAGCCGTCTTTTCCTCGATCGGGATTAGGAACAGCAGCTGCTGCTGATCCATAAAAACCTCGCCAATCTACAATAACAAAAGCATATGGGCATCCGTCTAAATTGATTCCAATACCTAGTGGTAACCCAAATCTGAACAACAGCCGATTATACGGAGTTTGAATAAGTATAGTTGGGTATTTTATTGTTCCCGACGTATCTTGCACATAACAATCTGCCGCCAACCATTTCCCATCTCGCATAGGAATATGTTTTACAAAAGGTTGTAACAACTGAGCATTAAGAATTATTACAAACAAGAGAAAGATAAAAAAAATCCGTTTCATTTTTTTCAAATATAAAATTTATCCTCGTCTAAAATGAAGTAATTTTGGAAAATTTTATGAAAATTAACGAGCTTTTAACTAAAATAATTAACCAAATTCTTCCAACTTACAACGGCGATATAAAAGAAGCCCGTGCTGTAGCACTAAGACTTCTTGCTCATCATTTGCATTGCAAACCCTATGAAATGTTTGCAATCCCAGATCATGAAATCAATTTAAATCTTGCCATTCTTAACGAAGACATATCGAAATTAAAAAACGGAATGCCAATTCAATACATCACTAATGAACAAGAATTTTGCGGTTTATCTCTATGGGTAAAGCCGGGAGTTTTGATTCCACGGCCGGAAACCGAAGAACTTCTTCACATCATCATTAAACAAAAACCAACATTTGATGTGGCTATTGACATTGGAACAGGTAGTGGATGTATTGCTCTTGCTCTCAAACATGTTTTTCCTCAAAAAAGAGTCATAGCTATCGACATCGATCCGACAAGCATTGAAGTAACCCAAATCAACGCCATAAAGCATCAACTGCAAATTGAAATTTTACAACTAGATATTTTTGACTGGGAACCCATTTCTTATTTCAGTTCCGACGAAAGAATTCTTGTCATTAGCAATCCCCCGTACGTTCACCCATCCGAAAGAGAAAACATGACTCAACAAGTTCTTAACTTTGAACCTGAGCATGCATTGTTTGTTCCGAGCCATGATCCCATCATATATTACAAAACCATACTTTACAAGTTCTCCCCTTTAACATCAGAGTTTTACTTCGAAGTTAACCCTATGTTCGTCAAAAAACTAAAAGATTATTTATGCTCATTGAATATGAATTACACATTCTTTAATGATTTTAAAGAAAACATTCGCTTTTTAAAAGTATTGCCCAAAACTTGATTTTTTCTAAATCAAGAATATTTAATTCGAAATCATTTTGAGCATAAAATAAGTACGACTTCAGTTGTTGTTTGTAGAATTTATTAGCCTTTCTCATCTTTACTTCTAGCTGACTCTTCGATAAACATTCATTTTGAATAATTTGTCATGATGACATTGTGAGCTGTTACAAAAAGGTAGAGCAAAATATAAGTTAATGATATTCACTTTCATGCTCCTTAAATTTTATTGGTGTTTAAAATCAATTTATTATTTGTTTGCTATTATTTGTTTTTTTAGCATTACTCATCATCCGTATTCCTAAATCCTTAATTATTTTATGACTTATTATGCCATTGAAAGTTGATATCTTTAACCGGCTCGGATGTACAGGACTTCTTGGCTTCCAGAGGGTTCGTTGGTTTCAAAAAAAAGCAAAACCATCTTAAGAGCCCGAAGTTTTAGTAAATCAACACAAATTTTCATTTCAACCTTTTCGGATGGTAAGATCTCAGATTTAGAAAGATAAAATTCGACCCATGAATGAGACGATAGAATTTTTTTTATGACTAAAGGAGAAGTTCCCACATTTTGTATGGTAATGGTCTTACAAGGTATATTTTCAGTTCCAGACCACACGAGATCATGAGTAGAAAAGCTGGCCACAGGAAATTTTTGTTGCTCAGTTGAAAGGGAAAACGTAGATTGATAAGAAGAAATCTGAATACGCCGTTCCTTAGAGGCCTTAATGCTATATATGGAATTGCGAGCATCATGAGGATTATCACTTACAGTAGGATCTGCCAATACTTCCCCTACAGGTTTCTCGATGATTCGCAATTTAGGAGTATCGCTTTCCAAGTATGATTGAAAAAAGCCTTGTTGATACTTTTTCATAAAATTAATTAAGCTTTTAATACGCCTTTTAGCTAAATTCAGGTTGTATTCTGTCGTAGTAAGAGGACTCGTAAAACCTTGAATAGTAATAGTAACGCGACTTCCGTTTTGCAAATCTTCACGCATAAGCTGCAGAAATTCAATCAATCGTTCGTATCCTCCTACAACATCAAGGGTAAAAAATCTTTCCATGTCTTCCAGCGCCTTTTGTTTTTGGTCTCCTTCTAGCCCTTTGCTGTACTCTTTCTTGAATTTTTCGATCAGTGAAAGATAGAATTCATAAGTTTCGTCGTATGTTGTCTGTGTAAGAGAATCTTTGCTTCTGGGATCTGGATAATCATTATGAAAATAAAGATTGATCGGCAAGAGAGATTGAATTTTGTTTTTCAAGGTCATGTTAATCGTATCAATAGATGGTCTTTCAAATGTATCCTTCTTAACTAGAGTAGGTTTTATTTCAAAAGTATAAATGTCGTAGCAACATGTTTCACCTTTAATAGCATAAGAGCCCTTGCGATTAGAAGTTAAATATCCTTCTTGATTACCCTGGGTAAATTTGAAATATACGTCGTTGGAAGGACTGTTAATGGGTCGCCCAACATTTACAGGTTTCTCCCACCGACTGTAACTCCCTTTTGAACGAAAAATATCGAATCCTCCCAAACCAATCCAATAGTCACTTGAAAAATACAATGTGTTGGAAAGCGTGTCATAAAATGGGCTCATTTCATTACCAGGAGAGTTTATGAAACTCCCAGCATTGATAGGTTGTCCATACTGAGAATTTTTTCGAACTACATACCAAATGTCTAATCCACCATAACCGCCAGGACGATCACTAGAGAAAAAAATAATTTCCTGACCGAGAGAATCTTTAGCAAAAGCTGGTTGAGTAGTCGTATAGCCAGGAAGATTAAAAGGAAGCTTTATTGGTTTTGTCCAAGTATTGTCCGATTGCTTTTGAGATGAGTATAAATCACACCTAAACTGATTTTTTTCTCCGAAATAACATATATTAAACCATGCTTCAGTTCCAAAAGGATTAAAAACCAAGTTGGCGGTATGATTTTTTTTATCATTGAAGGGATAATTTAATTTTTGTGGTCGTTTGTACCCAAATCCTCCGAAGTTAGAAAAATAAATCGCTGAACCAAAATCATTTTCAAATAAGAATTCGGATGTTTTTTCATAAACAGGCCTGATGGAAGTGAAAAAAAGTGTGTCTTCTCTTTGAAATGCACCAAATTCGCTGTAAGGTGTGTTTACTGGCATAGGTAGATGATCTATCTCGACGGAGGAATCTACGTTCTCCACCAATTTTAATAAATCAGCTTTGTTTGCGACATAGTTCTTTGATTTCTGAATCATAAATTCATCCTTACGAGAATCGTCTTTGACTAAAAAATATTCATAATAAGCTAGGGCTTCTTCATATTTTTCAAGAGAGCGACTAACTTCAGCAAGATCAAAGAAAAGACTAGGATAATAATTTTCCTTTCCCAGCCAGATGATTTGTTTAAAACATTCATATGCTTTGTCGTTTAAGGACAATTCTCGAGCAGATTTTCCTAAATAAAACCACGCATCTGACATCATAGAGTCCTGTTGTACCAAATGAGAAAAAATAGTATAAGATTCAAAGTAATTGCCCTTTTCGTAAAAATTTTTTCCTGCATTAAACAAATCAGTGATTTCCTGAGAATTTAGAAAAGCTGTACCTCCCAGCAGAGCATACAAAAAAAGACCTAAAAAAGCTCTCAAAAAATGGGGCATATGATTTCTCCCGGTCTTGCTCGTTTGCCTGGACTATGCAAATATATAAAACTCAACTCCCACCCTCCTCTACCATAACTCGCTTTTCTAAGTTTTGAAAGATTAACATCATAACTTAAACCAATTCTGTATTGCAAAAAATCATAATAAGTCGAAAATAACAATCCGTCCCCTACACGCCACGAGGCTCCTGCAGAAAGAAATTGATAAGGTCCAGATTTATCAGTAAGATTCCAGCTTAACATAATTCCAGGAAGCCATTCCTGTTGCGTGGATTGCCTAGAATAGAAAAGGAAATATCTAACATAGAAATCACTTTGAGTCTTTTGTTGATAAAGGACCGAAAGTGTATAGCGTGTTTTTAGAACAACTTCCTCATCGCCAAACCACGATATGTGGGGATTATTCATGTTCTTAATTCCCACGCCTGCTTGAAAAAACTCATCTTTGGATTGGTAATATAGAAAACTTAATCCTCCCCCAAAAGACAAATAAGTTAATTTAAATTCGGGAAAAACTTCTCCTGCAGAAATAGTGGGATCAAAATGAACGCCGTTGAATTGTTGGTCAAACTGAAGTTGATCAATGCTGATACTTTTTCGATGATATTCTCCCGAAACTCCAATTGAAAGAAATGCTTTATTTGAAGGATTTAAAGTTGAAAAATATGAAATCGAAGGGCCAGTTGCCAACGTACTTAGTTTACTATCCCCAGCTTTTTCAAAAAGCAACATCCATCCCACGCCAAATTTGCTTTTCGCCTGTTGCGATGTTTTAATATTCACTTCTCCACCAAGTAAGTATTGTTCGAATGGAACAGTAACGGAGGACCACTGCATTCTTACGTTAGAAGAAAACCTAAATTTTTCTTTAAAAAAAGCAGTCTGAGCTGGATTAAAATAAAATGGCACTCGTTCCATTTGAGTAAAATGTACATCTTGCCCATGCAGAACATATAAAAAAATGAAAAATAAAACCCATAAAATTGTTCTCATCGTATGAGTGTAATATTTCCTTTTTTTCTGAATTTTTGGCCACCAAAGCACTCAACCTCTAAGTAGTAATCAAAAACTTGAGGTTCAAGCAACTTGCCTTTATACGTTCCATCCCACCCTTCCAATGGATTTGTTGTTTCGAAAACCTTTTCACCCCACCGATCAAAAATAGCGAAATACATTCTGTCAATATACTTACTCCTTACATATAGAACATCATTTTTCCCGTCTGAATTGGGTGTAAAAGCATTAGGTATAAATATGTATGGTTCATAACAAAAAACCTCCAGCACCACAATAGTAACGCTATCGTCATAGATGCAACCTTCCCCATCATCTATTTTTATGTAATATGTAATCGTGTGAGGTGGCGTAGCAGTTGTATTTGGAGAGTTTGGATTAAGTAAGTAATCTGTTGGTGACCACTGATAAGTCAGGAAACTATAAAGGGGAATTGCATGTATGCCCACTGACTGACCTTGATAGATGGTATCCTTATCTGCCCACGCATCAGCATTAGCATAAATGTTTTCCACGGGGACATAAGCAGATTTTTGTGTTTTACAATTATTTTTATCTGTAATAGTTACATGATAAGTGCCAGTACAAAGACCAAATATATTTTGAGTTGTTTGCTGATTACTCCATTGGTACGTATATGGTAATGTTCCCCCAGTTGGAAAAGCATAAATTTTACCATTGCAAGCATTTTCACAGTGAACTCCATAAGCTATGAGTTGAATCTCAAGTGGTTGAGGCTGACCAAGAGTTATTTGTAATATCTTTTGACAACTATCAGCATCCGTTACAGTTACAGAATAAACCCCTGCCGGAATGTTATTCAACACTTGGGTATTAGCCCCCGTAGACCATTGATAGTGATATGGTGGGGTGCCTGTTTGAGGAGAAAGAATGATACTTCCATCACTATAGCCATGACAAGAAGGTTGTATGGTGGAATAACTTACTTGTATAGATTGAAAATCAACATAAACTGAATCAATAACACTACACGCACCGTTACTTACACGCACATAATACCAATGAGAATTGGTATTTGAAACGATCATGTATGGTACAGAAGCAGAAGTGTTCAGTGTGTCAGTAAAATTGTGATTTGAAGACCAATGATATGAAAAAGTTGAACCACCAGTTGCCGAAGCATAGAGTGTATCACCCACATGACAAGTGACTAAATTTTGACCTGCATCAGCCTGAAGGTTCCATACATTAACTCGCTGATAAATGGTATCACGACATACTCCATTGTTGACAATTAGTCTATAATTCGTAGTCGTTGTTGGTGAAGCAATAGGATTGGATAGATTAGGATTGCTTAGACCTGTAGTGGGGTGCCATTGATATGTAATGTTTTGTGCAGGCAAAGGAGGAATACCGATGTTAACAGATTGTCCAACACAGATACTCACATCTGGTAAACTATAAGAAGTATCTTTCATGACAACGATTGTTTTAGAAACAGTATCGTTTTGATTACAGCTTGTTGCATCTGAAACTATGAGTGTAACTGTATAAACTCCCGGAGAAGTATATGCATGAGTGGGATTGCAGTTGGTGCTCTGGGTTCCGTCGCCAAAATCCCATAAACATTGAGCAACACCTGGATTTGGAAAATGAGAATTATTTGTGAAAGTTGGTACTTGAGGTAAACAAATAACAGGAGTTAGGTTGAAATCAGCAACAATAGCTGGAAGGTTAAAATCTATTTTTATAACGCCATTGTTACAGTTTGTACTGTTGTTAACATTGCTCCATGCGCCAGGTGTTGTAGGAAAATCATCATAACCACCACAACCTGCACAAACCGATTGATAGATTCTTCCCATTTTATCGAATCGACTTGTTCCGCCATCTACATGTTCGGAACTTGATCCACCATAATATGTGCCGAACACAATGCCAGATGCATCATCACGTATAGCAAGAAAGTAATAATCGTTATTATCTGTCGTGTGTTGAAATGCATTCGCAGTAATTGGCAATCCCGATGTTCCTCCAAAGCCATTCAACGTCGGACTTCCCCAACCCGATAAGTAAATGTTTTTACAATAATCAACCAGAAAAGCTGTTGGACTGATATTGATAGTTCCGTTGGTCGTACCAAATCTGGTAGACCAGACAATGCTATTTAACAAAGGAGTCAGCTTAGAAATAAATTGACCACCCCCTACCGTATACCAAGAAGCATTATGGATTAAAACCGATCCAGTAGATGAAGATTGTCCGAAAATGTACACATAGTTTTGCTTGTCAACTTCGACAAAATATATTTGATCATAGCTTGATGTTCCCCAATATGACGATTTGAAAATGTTTGTGCCATCAGAACTAACCAAAGTAATAAATCCATCGACGTTTCCCTGATATGTAGGAGTTAGCACATTAGCAGTTACCGGAAAGTTGGTACTATTGGTACCTCCAGCAAGATAAACAGTACCGTTTTTTGCAATAGCAATGTTGTAGATAGCATCTGCATAATTACCTCCTAGATACGACGACCAAATGATCTGAGAAAGAGCTCGATCCATTTTAATCACAAAACCATCCTGTCCGCCCCCGCCAGGAATTGGTTGAAAACTACCTGATGTGACAGGGAAATTTGTAGAATTAGTACTTCCTACGATGTAAACATTACTTTGCTCATCAATTAATATTTCTCCACGAACATCATCAGCATAGTTTTTTTTCAAATTACTACTGACATTTAAACCATCATTAGATGTCCCTCCCACGTAAGTAGAATAAAGTAAGTTTGTTCCCGCTGAATTCAAACAACTAACAGCTACATCACTTCCTTGTGTGTAAGAAATCACATTTGTTAAGGTATAGTTGGTTCCTCCATTAAAAGTTAAATCGAAACATCCAGCCCTAACTGGATAGTTGCTTGAGCCTGTTATGGCCATGATATAAAGTTCGCCAGCTGAATTAGCAACAAGACTTGCTGGAACTTCAGGGCCGCTACCTCCCAAGTATGTACTATAAGCCAAGGATGAACCATTTAAGTTGTATTTTGAAATGACAATATCAACGTTTCCTCCATAATTGGTCTGGTAAGCTCCTGTTGTAGTAGGGTATCCTAAACCAAAAATGTTACCACCAGTATATAAATGTCCCTGATCGTCATAAGTAGCTGTATAACCCCAATTATCTGCTGTGGAACCCGAGTAAGATGCAAACACAAGTACGGGATCTATATATAATGCTTTAGTTTTATCGTAACTCCCAACTATTCTATAGCTAACAATATTACCTTTGAGATCATATTCACACTTCAGATCAACTGTGTCGTTTTCTATGAACTGATATGCTCTTGGAATAAATTCTTCGATATTTCCAACACTGGTTTTCAAAATAAGTCTGTTTTCCTTTAATTCAACTTTGTTTAATCCTTCAAATTTTAGCCGAATAACTGCAGGGTCAACACCTGGATGAACAACCAAATCATATTTAATAAAACGATGATTCCCATAAAACCTAACATCAACACCATCATAAATCGATGTATAAGTAAGATCCTTAAAACCATAAACCTGCGATTTCCAACGAGTAGAATCTTGACCTAGAAAAAAATTATAATAATGCTCTGTTTTGTGATTCCCAAGAACGGCAATTGGTTTGCCACCGACAAAAATCATATCAAAAGCATGTCCTCTAATTCTTGTGTCTGGTAAACCTCGTCTTTGTCTTTCCTCGTATGGCAAAAGTTTAAAATAAATAATTTCTTTCAGTTTCTTTTCATCTAACACATTAAATCTTATCCTGTCCTCAAAAAAAAAGGCTTCTCCATTTTGAAAACGAAACTTATAAAGAAATGGTTGTTCCCACTGCCCAAGATTAGGAAGAAAAACATCTTGTGCTTTCAAATTCAAATATACTATACAAAAACAAGAACATATTAAAAAATTATGAATTTTCATCCCTTATGGATCATTTCGTTTGAAAATATATTGCAAATATAGGGCCTAATTTTTATTCAAGCAACTATAAGCTTATAACCTTCGCCATGAATGTTTATGAGTTTAATTTTTGAGTCTACAGACAATTTTTTCCTTAGTTTTGTTATGTACACATCTAAATTTCTACTTGCATAATATTCATCGTTTTTCCATATTTCCAATAGCAACTTTGTTCGAGGGACAACTTGATCAACGTTTTGAAAAAGAATTTTTAAAATGTCTGCTTCTTTGGATGTAAGATGAATGACCTGAGTCCCATAGGTCAAAGTTTGCAACCGCGCATCAAAGAGAATATCACCAATTTGAAAACTTGTTTGAATTTCTTCCGTTTTCTTAGTTCTCTGAAGAATTGCGTTGATACGAGCAAGCAAAACTTGATTACTAAACGGTTTTGTTATATAGTCGTCCGCACCAGCCCGAAAACCTTCTAAAATGTCTTCTTCCATCCACTTGGCCGTTAAAAAAACTATAGGTATATCAGGAATTAATCGCTTCATTTCACGAGCCACTTCAAAACCATCTTTTTTAGGCAGCATAACATCAAGAATGACAAGATTTAATTTCGGATTTTTTTTAAATAATTCCAGACCTTCGCTTCCATCCTTTGCAAGAAAAACTTCAAAACCTTTAATGGTTAAAAACATTTTTAAGGTATTACCCAATGACATGTCATCCTCAACCAATAAAATTCTAGGAGTTTCCATACAATGGCATTTTTATGATAAACTCACTTCCTTCATTTTCGACGCTTTTTAGCTTAATGTCAAAACCATGCATGTCGATCACTGTTTTAACATAATGAAGACCGATTCCAAAGCCTTTTACATCATGAATATTCTCTTTTTGTGCTCGATAAAGCATATCAAAAACTCTTTCCTGCTCATCTGGAGAAATGCCAATGCCGTGATCGGAAATGGAAACCAATAAAAAACCATTTCTATTCTCTGTAGCCACTTCTATGTCAGGGAAATCCTTGCAATACTTAAAAGCATTGTCAAGAATATTATAAAAGACATTTTCCATGTGAACAGCGTCTGCCATAACCAGATCATTCTGAGCCTTAAAAATTTTCCTTATTTGGCCATTTTTCTGATAGACCCAAAATTCAATTTTCTGGATGGCTTGCTCTAGAATTTCATGAACATGAAAAGGTTTTTTCGATAGTTTCATGGTGCCTTTTTGAATGAACGCTGAACGTAAAATATGTTCAGACAAATTCATCAAACGATTGTTTTCCAAGGCAATGATATGAATTAATTTTTCCTTTTCTTCCATATTCATATTCTTCTCTTCCACAAGCATATCGCATGCTAGCCTTATAGTAGAGAGAGGAGTCTTGATTTCATGAGCCATGTTGTTAATAAATTTTGTCTTTTCTTCCGACAAACGTTTTTGTTGATAAAAAATAAACAACAAATACACGAAAATGGTTAAAACAGTTAAAATTAAAGATACAGAAATGATGACCATGTTCGCTGATTGTTGGTAAAGAAACTTTTTTTTCTCTGGGAAAAAAACAAGCAAATAATCTGAAAGATAAAACAAATCGCTAGGATATAATTTGTATCGATAAGGAGTTTCTTTTAATTTTTCAAGTATTGATTTTGGTGGTTGATAGATAAAAGTATCCCTTCTACTTGAGTAGATAGTGAAATAAAAGTCAGTTCGAATTTGGCGAGCATCGAATTCTTCGCGCAAAAGAGAATCCAGAAACACTGAATCAAGTCTTGTTTCTATAGGGAAAAAATGGGTTAAATTGAAAAAATCAGTAAATACATCCGAAATGAGAAACGATTTTCGCAAAAAACTTTCAACATCGCCAAAAAGCTTAATAAGCAAATTCTTATCCTTAATTTTTTCCGGGTTAAACTTTTTTTTGAAATGAATGTCGTAAATATCAAGTAAGTCAAGTGTTGCCTGACTTTGTTTTACTTTTGTAGTGTCTATGTTCCGAATCAGTTCACCGTATTGGTCCATAGCTACTTGATAGCTGATTTTTTCTCTTGTTTCACGTGCCACACTGTCGGAAATATTACTATCGATACCAAATCTTCTTAGTGACTTGAACAATTCTTGATTTAATGAATCGAGTGTATGAATCAGTTTTTGTTCTTTTGAATAGTGAATACCTGATTTGATTTTCGATTTAAATTGAGCACTGATTTCTTTTTTTTCAATAAGATATGTAGCGTGAGCCATGGACTCATATACTTTTTTGTCAAATAAAGCTTCTTGTGCTTTGTATGTAATGTAAATGTAATAATATTGAATGCCTGCAATGGAAAGCAATGCTATGGCAGCCATGACAAGCATAGAAGGCCTTATCTTTCTTGGAATTATAATTTTTTTTAACATCTTTTAGGACTTTTTAACAAAAATTAACATTTCTTCGGGAAAATTCATTATATTTTTGTATTGTGACCTAACGGCAGCAAGAGCACTCAATATAAAAAGTTTTTTCATTGTGAGGTTTTTATAAGAGGCAATCCATAAGGGTTGCCTCTTTTTTTTGGATGATTCAGGAAAATGTATATTTTTGAACATAAAAAAAACAGATATGAATTTGAACGTGAATATACCAAATAATTTTATTACCACAGAAGAATGGAATCAGCTTGAACCTTATGCCATTCACGCATATAAACTTTTAACAGAAAAATCTGGTGAAGGAAAAGAATTTACAGGATGGATTCATCTACCTGAATTAACTTTAAACAACAAAAATTGGATGAATTCTCTTTTTCAATTAAAAAAACTTTACTCTGAAATTAACATAGATAGTCTCGTCATTATTGGAATTGGTGGTTCTTACATGGGGACGAAAGCTATTCATTTTGCACTGACATCTCATCTCATAACCCAAGAAAACTCAATACCTGTGCTTTATTTAGGCCATCATATCGAACCTACTTACTATTATCATGCACTTAGGTGGCTTGAAAGCAGACACCCTTTGGTGATAGTCATCAGCAAATCTGGAACAACTACCGAGCCAGCTATTGCATTTCGCTTCATCCGCAAATGGATAGAAGAAACTTTTCCACATGAAAGTGCACGTCGAATCATTGCAATCACTGATGCTCGAAAAGGCTCTTTAAGAAAACTTGCTGATGAAAAGGGTTATACATCCTTTGCCATTCCCGATGATGTGGGAGGTAGATTCTCTGTATTGACATCTGTCGGGCTTGTTCCATTAACTTTACTAGGTATCAACCCCGAAGCTTTGCTCGAAGGTGCGATGGACATGCAGAAAATATGTTTGGAACGCTCTCAGTTAAATAAAAATCCAGCTCTTCTCTATGCTACATGGCGTCATGCATTCCTCAGTCGTGGACGTCCCATCGAGGTGTGGACAACATTTTATCCTCAACTCTACTACCTGGGCGAATGGTGGAAACAACTCTTTGGCGAAAGTGAAGGCAAGCAGGGAAAAGGTATTTTTCCCACCACACTAACATATACTACAGATCTTCATTCCATGGGACAATATATTCAGGATGGTTCTCGTATTATGTTCGAAACCATGATAAGCATCGAAACACCATCTCATGACGTTACCATACCGTGTTTGCCAGACAATCTCGATGACCTTCATTATATCGAGGGCAAAAATCTTTCATACGTTAACCAAAAAGCAGAAGATGGAACAATTATGGCTCATGTTGATGGAAACGTGCCAGTCATTCGAATTTCAATCCCTGAATTAAATGAATATCATTTGGGACAATTAATATACTTTTTTGAATTTGCTTGTGGAATAAGTTCTTACATGTTCAATGTTAATCCTTTTGATCAGCCCGGCGTCGAAGCTTATAAAAATAACATGTTCAGATTGCTGGGTAAAATTTAAAACCATGATACATCAATTGCCACTAATTCAAGAGGCTTACATTAAAGGGAAAATTGTTTTGATCAGGGTAGATCATAACGTGGTCAAAAAAGGTGAAATTCATGATCCATATCGTATCGATGCTACTTTAGGAACATTGTATTATATTGTTTCACGTGGAGGCAAACTTATTATCATGACTCATGTTGGCCGACCACGAGATAAAAGAACAAATAAAATCACAATCGACGAAAACACATCTGTTGATCCCATTGTTCGCTATTTTGAAAATAAACTTCATGTTCGTTTTGTAGTACCTCAATTTTTTAACAAAACAGAATATGGCTACATGGGAATAGAAACTTCTATCAACCATTTGATACGTGAACTTAAAGAAGAAAAAATTGACGGTATTTATCTTCCCAACACTCGCTGGTTTGCTGGCGAAGAGGATAAAGGTGACAAATTCAGACAATTTGCTTATCAGTTAGCTGGTTTGGCAGACGTCTTCGTAAATGATGCTTTTGGTTCGTGGCAACCTCACGCATCAACAGTAGGTGTCAATGAATTTTTGCCATCATATGCTGGCTTTTTGATGCAAAAGGAAATACAAAACCTCGAACGAATTTTTAACCCTCAACGCCCATTTCTTGCTGTGGTAGCTGGTGCAAAATTCGACACCAAAATCGAGCCATTATATGCTCTTCTTCAGAAGGCCGATTTCGTTTTTTTAGGAGGGGTTATGTATAACGCCTATCTCGCTGCCAAATACGGTTTTAAAATAAAAGGTCTAGACCATGAAGATATAGAACAAGCCAAAAAATTTGTCGAATTCCAACAGCAGTTTCCCCACAAACTTATTGAATTACCATACATCATAGAATCTGACGTTTCAGACAACAAAATCGATGGTAAATGGCGAATTCACGACATTCGCACATTACCTCCCGGATGTGAATTAAACTATATATATGACGTTGCCCGAAAGTCCTTCGAAGAAGAATCCATCAGGAACATTTTTCACCAAGCCAAAACCATATTTGTCAATGCTGTGATGGGCTATGCTCCTTATTACACTGAAGGAACTATAGCTTTAGATGAACTTATTGACGAAAACAAAGACGCCATTAAGCTTTATGGGGGTGGGGATACCCTGCAAGAACTTAAGCGACTTTTGCCAGGTTTGTATATTGTTGCTCTAGATCATCCAAAATATCATATTTTTACTGGTGGTGGAGCTGTTCTGAAAGCCATCGAGCAAGGAACTGCTTTTGGTCTCAGCCCCATTAAAGCTCTCGTGGAATCAAAAAAATGACATGACCCTTCTAACTCAATTTTCAGATTTTAAATTTGAGGCTGGTTGTGATGAAGCAGGGCGTGGTTGTCTGGCAGGCCCTGTTGTGGCAGCTGCAGTTATTCTCCCCCCCGGGGTTTATCATCCAGAACTAAATGATTCAAAACTCCTCTCTCCGAATAAAAGGGAAAAACTTCGCAAGATTATCGAACAAAACGCCGTTTCGTTTGCCGTTGAGATGGTCGACGCTCAAACTATCGACAAAATCAATATTTTACAAGCATCTATTTTTGCCATGCATAAAGCACTCAAAAAACTAAATCCTCAACCGCAATTCATCATCGTCGATGGAAACCGTTTCTCTTCTTATCAAAACATTCCTTTTAAAGCAATCCCTAAAGGCGACAGCATTTATGCTTCTATTGCCGCAGCTAGTATATTAGCAAAAACATATCGCGATGAATTTATGATATCACTGTCCCAAAAATTTCCAGCTTATCAATGGGATAAAAACAAAGGTTATCCTACTAAAAACCATATCAAAGCCATTTTACTTTATGGGTTAACACCATATCATCGAAAAACCTTCACATTTAAAAGGCAGCTCAAATTTGAACTCTATGAAACCGCATGATTTTATCGTGCTCATTCTCGACGACATACATCCAGATCTTCAGAGGGGCTTAGAGTTGGCTGGCTTTCGTGTGGAATTTTTTGAAGATTCTTCACAATTAAAAAACTCCCACGGATGGGTTGTTCGGAGCAAATACCAAATTACTCGCCAATGGATAGAACAAGCTTCTCACTTACAATTCATTGCACGTGCTGGATCTGGTTTAGAAAACATAGATGTTTCTTATGCTCAAGAACGAGGAATTAGTGTTTTAAATTCTCCCGAAGGCAATCGAGATGCTGTCGGAGAACATGCGCTAGGAATGTTGCTTTCACTTCTAAACAATTTATTTCGATGTAATTTACAGGTTAAAAACCGAATCTGGCTAAGAAAGGAAAATTGGGGACATGAACTCAAAGGAAAAACTATTGGTATCATTGGCTACGGAAATACTGGAAGTTCTTTTGCAAAGAAACTTTCTTCTCTAGAATGTAACATACTTGCTTACGATAAATACAAACAAAACTTTGGCAATTCATACGTAAAAGAATGCTCCATGGAGGATATTTTTTTATACTCCGACATTGTTTCCTTGCATGTTCCTCTAACCGACGAAACTACTTATATGGCTAACAAGAAATTTTTTTCATGCTTCAAAAAACCAATTTGGTTCATTAATACCTCTCGCGGACTTGTCTGTAATACCCAAGATTTAGTTGATGCCCTTAAAGCAGGTAAAGTACTTGGTGCTGCACTGGATGTTTTAGAGTGGGAAGACATTTCTTTTGAAAAATTCTCTCTACAAAATCTTCCCAAAACATTTCAAGAGCTTATCCAAATGGACAACGTTATTCTCAGTCCTCATGTTGCCGGGTGGACTTTCGAAGCTTACCGAAGGCATTCCCTCGTTCTGCTTCAAAAAATATTACATTGGTTTAATAATAAATTTCAATCTCAAATCGACGCAAGTAAAATTATCGAAAACTTATAATTGAATCATTCTTCATATACATGAAAACTATCTTCCCATTTTGGCAATTTTTCATCTTTAGGGAAAATTCCAAATATTGCAGAACCAGTACCACTCATGGATGCATATAATGCTTTTTTTTCGTACATTTTTTCTTTTATTTCTTTCAGTAACGGATAACGACTAAACATGACAGTCTCAAAATCATTTTCTATGAAACGTCTCCATTCTTTCAAAGGCAATTCTTTCAAATCTCTCAATGAAAACTCTGCTCTCTTAGGTTTGATCAACTTATATGCTTCCTTTGTTGATATTCCTATGTTGGTTCCTAGACGTTTTGGAACGACTACTTGGATTCTAAAGGGTGATAAATCTAAATCAATGAACTCTATTACTTCCCCTCTGCCCGAGACAAAAGCAGGTTTAGCATAAAGAAAAAACGGAACATCGCTTCCTATTTGCAATGCCAAAGTGCAAAGTTTGTTATCATCCAATTGTAAATTAAAGATTTCCCGAAGCATTTTCAGAGTTAAAGCTGCATTTCCACTTCCTCCTCCGAGACCTGCTTGTATGGGTATTCGTTTCCAAATATATGCTCGAATAGGACTTATTGCATATTCAAGATGTAAAAGTTCCCAACTTTTATATACCATGTTTTGATGAGATGGAAAATCAAAAGAAGATAATACGGTTTCGATTTGTGTCTCTCCCGCCTTTAAAGGCAATATCTCTATAACATCATGCCAATTAATGGGATAAAATATAGATTCAATGTTATGGTATCCATCATCTCTTTTGCCGATAATCTTTAATCCAATGTTTATCTTAGCAAGTGAAAAACTTGTCATAATTGTTTTGTACAAAAATATAAAGGCTCCCTATTCGTTGTTATAAAACCTATAATTTTGTAGAAAAATGGAAAAAAATTCGTTGACTCAAAACGAAAATCAATTCAATCAATCTCATTTACTTTATTTTATTTTTCGACACAGAAAAATTTTTATTCTTGTAGGTTTAATCACTTTCATTGGTTCAGCTCTTATTTCTCTTCTTATTCCTAACCGTTATTCTGCATCCGTTATCATGTTTCCTACATCAACCAACGCCATATCCAAAGCTCTTCTT
Source organism: Bacteroidales bacterium (assembly GCA_026418905.1). NCBI lineage: Bacteria > Pseudomonadati > Bacteroidota > Bacteroidia > Bacteroidales > Bacteroidales bacterium. The sequence goes on from JAOAAK010000037.1 coordinate 31,285, forward strand.
ACCCAAACCACATCCGCACGGCAAGACCTTCTGGAATTTGGAGAAGAAGAACAAGCCGAACAAATGCTTCAAATTCTTCATTCTAATGAGATTCGAGATAAAGTTATCACCAAATTCAATTTGCTCGAACATTATCGGATTAATCCTAATTCTAAAAACAAACTTGCAAAACTATATAAGGCTTATGAAAATAATATCACGTTCAGACGAACCAAATACATGGCTGTAGAAATACGTGTGACAGATAAAGACCCCCAACTTGCAGCTGACATTGCAAACTACATAGCCAATCTTTACGATACCATCAAAAACAACATGCAGAAGCAACGTTCTATGGCTGGATATTATATTGTTCTCGAAGAATACAATAGCTTGTTCGCAGATATAGAAAGAAAAAAACACATTATCGATTCCCTCTCCCGAAAAGGGATTCAGAATTATGAAAAACAAACTGAGCGTTTATACGAAGGTCTCGCCCGTGAGATCGGAAAAGGAAACTCTCAAGCTGTGCTATCCATTCAAAAACAATTGGATACCCTGGCTAAGTATGGCACCACGTACATCACCCTCACCCAGGAAATTGAAAACGACCTGAAAAAATTGTCTGAATTAAAAGCAAAACTAAGTGAGGCCCGTGTGGACGCATATTCATTTATCCCCCAGAAATTTATTGTCAACAATGCTTACAAACCTGAAAAAAAATCGTTTCCTCCCCGTACTTTGATTGTAATTATTTCCACTGTATCTTCTTTGCTGCTTTTACTTATCTTGTTGTTGTTGTTAGAAACAATCAAAGGTTTCAGAACAAGAGAGAAAACTGAATTATGAAAGGATTTCTTATTTTTTTTTCTCTTCTATCTATAGTTTTTAGTCTCTTTATTACCCTACTTCTTAATTTCACTGAACAAGCATGGTATTTGTATTTCATTCCTGGTATATTGGGCATCTTAATTCTTTATTTTTATAAACTCGATCTGATTTTTCTTCTCACTACTGTAATGATACCATTTTCTATTAATATTGAAAACTTTGAATGGGATTTTGCTCTTTTTGTTCCCACCGAGCCGCTTTTGATAGGAATGCTATTTTTTTTAATCCTTGAACTGTTTTATCAAAGAAGTTTTCTTCTACAAAATTTTATGAAAGAACCTTTGTTTTTCCTGATATTATTGTATTTTACATGGATGTTTTTTACTTCAATGACCTCACAGATACCTCTGGTATCCTTTAAATATCTTCTTGCTCATGCTTGGCTTATTTTCCCACCCCTTGTACTTGGCTATCGACTTTTTTTACATAAACCCCAATGGCAAGAAAATTTTATATACTTGTATGCCATCCCACTCAGCATAGTAGTTATTTACACAACGATACATCATTATCTCTGGAATTTTGACGACAAGGCTGGTCAATGGGTGATGCAACCATTTTATAAAGATCATGCAATTTATGGAACTGCTATTGCTCTTGTTTGTCCATTGCTTTTTATGGAAATACTAAACAGAAAACGTTCTTTGATTATACGCATACTTGCCGGAATCATGTTTACAATCCTTCTTTTGGGTTTGTATCTGTCCTTTAGTAGGGGTGCCTGGTTGGGTTTTATAGTTGCTCTTGTAGCAGGATTGATCGTGTATTTCCGAATACCTTTTAAATACCTCTTTATTTCATTCCTGGTTGTCGTGATAGGAGGATTTATCTTTCAACAAAAAATTTTTGAACTCCTTTACAAAAACAAACAGGATTCTTCACCCAATTTTTTAGAAAATGTTCAGAGCATTACTAACATTCGAACAGATGCAAGTAATTTAGAACGAATCAATAGATGGAATTGTGCCATTCGAATGGCTCTTGATTACCCTATAACTGGAACCGGACCTGGTACTTACCAATTTTTATATGCTCCTTATCAAATGTCGTACGAAAGGACAATTATCAGTACCAACGCCGGAACATTAGGGAATGCTCATTCAGAATATCTTGGCTCAATGGCTGAACAAGGTTTTCCCGGGATGATGATTTTTCTAGCAATCATCATTTATGTATTTTACATGGGATTCGAACTGTTTAACAAACTCCGTCGGATAGATCCACAAAAATCATATCTTGTTTTTGGTATTTTATTGGGTTTACTGACTTACTTTACGCACGCTTTTTTAAACAATTTTCTCGATACTGACAAAATTTCGTTTGTTTTGTATACTTTTATCGCTTTACTACTTGCTGTAAAGCACAATTTAGTTAATAAAGCTCACAAAGAGATACAAATAAAATAAAGAGAGCTGCATTTTGCAGCTCTTTGTTAATAAACTTTTTTCATCTCAAAAGGAAGTATTATTTAACTTCCTCGTACTCTGCATCCGTTACATTGCTTTCATTAGAAGCATGGCTGCTAGAAGTAGTATGAGAAGTTTGTTGTTGGGTTGCACGATACATTTCTTCACTAGCAGCAGCCCATGCTGTATTGAGTTTCTTTATAGCGTTCTCTATTCCACTCAAATTTTCACTTTTGTGAGCTTCTTTAAGTTCGTTTAATGCTGCTTCAATGGCAGACTTTTTGTCAGCAGGAATTTTATCCCCATATTCTGCTAGTTGTTTTTCCGTAGTGTAAATAAGGCTATCTGCCTGGTTCATTTTGTCGATTTTTTCACGAAGTTTTCTATCAGCTTCTTCATTAGCTTTGGCTTCTTCTTTCATTCGACGTATTTCCTCTTCAGTAAGACCAGAGCTGGCTTCTATGCGAATATGTTGAGCCTTCCCTGTTGCTTTATCTTTTGCCGTCACATTTAAAATTCCATTAGCATCAATATCAAAAGTGACTTCAATTTGAGGAACACCTCGTGGTGCAGGAGGAATTCCATCTAAATGAAAACGCCCAATGGTCTTGTTTTGGCTAGCAAGAGGTCTTTCACCTTGGAGAACGTGTATTTCAACAGAAGTTTGATTATCTGCAGCTGTAGTAAAAACTTCAGTTTTCCTCGTTGGAATGGTTGTATTGGCTTCTATAAGTTTAGTCATAACACCTCCGAGTGTCTCAATGCCCAAAGATATAGGAATTACATCCAATAACAATATATCTTTAACTTCACCAGTAAGCACACCTCCTTGTATGGCGGCACCTACAGCTACGACTTCATCTGGGTTAACTCCCTTACTGGGTTTCTTTCCGAAAAATTTTTCCACCACTTCCTGAATCTTAGGAACACGCGTAGATCCCCCCACCAGAATAACTTCATCGATGTCTGCAGGTGTAAGCTTTGCATCTTCGAGAGCTTTTCTACATGGCTCAATTGTTGCCTGAATAAGGTCATCAATAAGTTGCTCAAATTTAGCCCTTGTAAGAGTTTTTACAAGGTGACGAGGAACTCCATCAACCACTGCTATATAAGGAAGATTTATTTCTGTCGACATACTTGAAGATAATTCAATCTTAGCTTTTTCAGCTGCCTCTTTCAGACGCTGCAAAGCCATGGGATCTTTTCTCAGATCGACTCCTTCTTCCTTCTGAAATTCATTGGCAATCCAATCTATAATTCTTTGATCGAAATCATCTCCTCCCAGGTGAGTATTTCCGTTGGTAGACTTAACCTCGAAAACCCCATCGCCCAATTCTAAGATAGAAATATCAAACGTGCCTCCTCCTAAGTCATAAACAGCTACTTTTAAGTTTTTGTGCTTCTTGTCTAATCCATATGCAAGTGCAGCAGCAGTTGGTTCATTGATAATACGACGAACTGTCAATCCAGCTATTTCCCCCGCTTCTTTCGTAGCTTGTCGTTGAGCATCATTAAAATATGCTGGTACAGTAATGACAGCCTCGGTCACTTCATGTCCCAAGTAATCTTCTGCTGTTTTTTTCATTTTTTGCAAAATCATAGCAGAGATCTCCTGAGGAGTATATAGCCTACCATCGATATCAACTCGAGGGGTATTGTTGGGGCCACGCTTGACTGCATAAGGAACTCTTTTTATTTCTTCTTGAACCTCATCGTAGTCCCTTCCCATAAATCTTTTAATGGAAAAAATAGTCTTTTTGGGATTTATAATAGCCTGTCGTTTGGCTGGATCACCGACTTTGATTTCGCCACTATCGGTAAATGCTACCATGCTGGGGGTAGTTCTTTTACCTTCACTGTTAGCTATCACAACAGGTTCATTACCTTCCATCACGGCCACACACGAATTGGTCGTTCCTAAATCTATTCCTATGATTTTTCCCATACAATTTTTTTGACCTTCGTAATCAATAAATATACCAGTTCTCCATTGAAAAAAAACAATAAAGAAAAACTGCCAATATGACAGTCTGTCAAAAAAATATAAACTATTTATGAATTTTTCGTTAAACTTGCATAACAACAACGCATTATTATAATTTTGAAAAAAAACATGGGAGAAGAAATAAGGGTTTTATTAGTTGATGATGAAGAAGACATACTCGAAATTATGGAGTACAATTTGAAAAAACATGGATTTGAAGTAGTTTGTGCCACCAATGGGGAAGATGCCATAAAAAAAGCCCAAGAATGGAATCCACACATCATTGTTTTAGATATTATGATGCCTAATATGGACGGAATCACTCTTTGCAAAGAATTACGCTCCTATGAAAAATTTAAAGATACTATCATTATCTTTCTCACAGCAAGAACAGAAGACTTCACGCAAATCATAGCACTTGAAAACGGAGGTGACGATTACATCACCAAGCCCATTACACCACAAGTATTTGTTACGAAAATTAAGACTTATGCACGGCGCCTAATAGAAAATCAAGAAATAGAACAACAGAAAAAAACCATCCATGTGGGATCTTATATCATAGATCTTGAAAAATACGAAATTATTCACAACCAAAAAACCTATTATTTACCAAGAAAAGAGTTCCAGATAGTAGTATTACTGGCAACTTCCCCCGGAAAAGTCTTTTCGCGAGACGAAATATACGCTCATGTCTGGGGCGATGAAGTCATCGTAGGCGAAAGAACCATTGATGTTCACATGCGAAAAATAAGAAAAAAACTGGGCAATGAATTCATCGAAACCATCAAAGGTGTTGGGTATAGAATTAAAAAAGTTTAAACTACCATGGGGTAACCCTGTTTTTCTTGCTATTTTTCTAAGTTTCATTCTAACCTTAACTTTAGTTGCATTATTATTTTCCTCAGGTGATGATGTTTTATTGTTTAAGCATCCATGGTTGTTAATTATATATCCGTCACTTTCGTTTGTTTTACTTTATGTCATTCTCAGTCGCTTCATTTTCGAAAAAATTCGAATCATATATAAAAACATCATTGAATTTAAAACTGGGAAAAAAACGCCATGGCTTATAACCCACAATGCGCTCGAAAAAACTCATAAAGACGTTGAAAACTGGATTACAACTAAAACCAAAGAAATAGCTGTGCTGAAAGAAGCTGAAAAATATCGCAGAGAATTTTTAGGCAATCTGGCACATGAGCTAAAAACCCCTCTGACCACCATCCAAGGATATGTGCTAACATTATTAGACGGAGGATTATACGACAATGAAATCAACATGAAATACCTTCGGAGAACTTTTCAAAATATTGAAAGACTTCGATCAATTATTAATGATCTCGACGAAATAGCAAGGCTTGAAAAAGGTTTGGAGAGTTTACATATGAAAAATTTTGATCTGCACTCACTTATTTGTGAAGTTATTGAAATGTTCGAAACTATTCTCCAAAAAAAGAAGATTTCTATTCGGAACAACATGAAGCCTCAGGAAGTGATTGTTTTTGCTGATCCAGACAAAATAAGACAAGTAATTATCAATCTTTTGGACAATGCTATTAAATACTCTAATGAAAAAGGATCCATTGAAATTGAAGCATATTCTATGGAAGACCGTTATCTCATTGAAATTACTGATCACGGGATTGGTATCGATCCAGAAGACATACCAAGAATTTTTGAAAGATTTTTCAGAACTGAAAAAAGCAGAAACAAAGTCAAAGAAGGTTCAGGATTAGGACTTTCAATCGTCAAACACATCATTGAAGCTCACGAACAAAGCATACATGTACGTTCAGCACCAAATGTAGGAACTACTATTTCATTTACACTATCAAAAGCTAAAGAAGAAATAAATAGTCGTTAATTTTTTGGAATTTTTCTAACTTCCCCAAAATTACATAATGCAGGTTTTTGATGATACATATTTCATGCGAGAAGCTTTAAAAGAAGTCCAAAAAGCCTTGGAAAAAAATGAGGTTCCTATTGGAGCGATTTTAGTTTATCAGAATAAAATCATAGCTCGTGCTCACAATCAAACCATAATGCAATCAGACGTAACAGCCCATGCTGAAATGCTTGTCATTTCATCTGCACTATCCAATTA
>JAOAAK010000038.1 GCA_026418905.1 Bacteroidales bacterium
ACCTTGCCCATTTTCAGTAGCACTTACATACCATTGATTGGCGTAATTCCCATTTGTTCCTGTATTGGTAACTGTCCATGTACCATTGGAACTAGTAAAACCATTAGCCAATTGTCCTTGATTGCACCCTGTTCCAAAACCTTCAGACCAAAAAACTAATTGACTAAAAACATTCAAAACATAGCAACAAAAAAGTAAGAAATAAATCTTCATAGATGTTTTTATTTCTGTAACAAATTTTGTTAATTAGATTAGTATGTTTACATTAAGTTTATATAAATTTATGAATTGAAACAAAAAAAAATTATAAAGGTTAAATAAATAGTTAACATAAAAAAACAATAACTTATTCAATTACAATAACTTAATAAATTAAAAATGAAAAAAAAGGTTAACAAAAAGTTATTTTCTCATACATTCCTTTGGAGTAATACCGTATTTTGACTTAAACAATCTATAAAAAGTAGATTTAGAATTAAATCCAGCAAGGGTGGCTATATGTTCAATGGTGTATTTACCGGATACTTCCTTAAGAAGGTTGCGAGCATGTTCTAAACGATGATGATTGATAAGTTCATTAAAAGAAGATGAATAAAACTTGTTGATCACATAACTCAAATAAGAAGTGTTCGTCCCAAGCAACTTCGAAACCTTAAGCAAATTGATATTGGGGTCAAGAAACAATTTGGTCTCAATGATATTTCTCTCAAAAAGGGCAGCAAGTTCAATTTGTTTCTTTTCATCATAATGAATAGCAAGTGATTTAACTGCATCCATTTTTTCCATTTCTTCACGTAGAGTAGCTAGCTCATACTTGGACTGTTGTTCAAAAACCATACTCACATTCCATGCATGCTTAATATTGAAAATAAAGAACAAACAAAAGAAAAAGCAATAAATAACATGGTCAATAATGTGCAAAAAATTTTGACTAATGAAACCATATTGATAACTAATAATGGCTAATCCGTCAGTTACTATCAATATTGCTTGAATATATATGAGAATTTTTGCCCATGAAAGCGAGATTTGTTCTACGTTAGAGGAAATTTTTTTGATGAAATTATCGTATCTTCGTATTTCACGAAAAATTATAAATGCATAAAAAAGCAGCTGAAGATAGTAAAGAACAATGCTTATGAGTAAGGCATTTTTGTAGAGAAGCTCTATATCAATCCACGTACTAAGTAATACAAAAACAGTTATGAGAGCAATCGCGGGCAAAAAATGATAAAAAATTCTCACATCAGCTCTGAACTGAAAAGATAGTATGCGTATGTTTAAATAGAACAGAGGTAAAAGTACATTAATCACAAATGGCAAAGCAACTAAACGATAAGCGGTATCTTTTTCAAAAGAATAAAAAAAGAATATGACAAAATAAGCAAGATAAAAAAGCAAGTTAAAAATTTTTTGTTCGTTTCTTTTGATAAGAAAAAATGTGAGAATACTAAGAAGCAATATGGTAGTGACGTTGATCAAAGTAAGAATTGTTCTAATTTCCATAGATGAATAACCGCTTAGCAAAGATAGTCAATTTATGAATTAACTCAAGATGATTTATCCCATTGCATTTACACGAAAACTCTAATAGTTAAAAATTTATTTTTTTATAATAAAATTTCATTACTTTTGAAAGTAGTTTATATTTGCAGGCTTATATGACTATGAAAGGAAAGCCTAACATGAAGCAATTTAGCGAAAAGGAAATTAAAAAAGTTTTAAAAGAAGTATTTGGTTTTGAAAGATTTAAGGATAAACAGTATGAAATTATCACTTCCTTGTTGGACGGAAACGATACATTTGTAATCATGCCGACAGGTGGAGGAAAATCTCTTTGTTACCAACTTCCTGCTCTGTTATTAGATGGGACAGCCATTGTTATTTCCCCTCTCATTGCCCTTATGAAGAACCAAGTAGATAATATCCGAAATCTTGGAACAGAACAAGGTGTTGCTCATGTATTAAACTCGACCCTTTCCAAAAGTGAACTTCAGGCTGTGCATGACGATCTAGTTAGCGGCAAAACAAAAATTCTTTACATGGCTCCCGAATCGCTCAACAAGGAGCAAAACGTTGAGTTTTTTCAAAATATCAAGATATCTTTTTATGCTGTAGACGAAGCACACTGCATTTCAGAATGGGGGCATGATTTCAGACCTGAATACAGACGAATTCGTCCAATCGTCGAAGCCATTGGGCAAGATGTACCTATTATTGCATTAACTGCTACCGCAACACCCAAAGTTCAGCAGGATATTATCAAAAATCTTCGTTTAAAAGAACCGAAAATTTTCATATCTTCGTTCAATCGCCCCAACCTGTACTACGAAGTACGTCCCAAATACAAAAAAGATGTTAAAAAAGAATTGCTTAAATTCATACGAGAAAACGAAGGTAAGAGTGGTATCATTTACTGCTTAAGCCGCAAGACGACAGAAGAAATAGCCGAATTTCTAGTGGTCAATGGTATACGTGCTCTTCCATACCACGCGGGTCTAGAACCAGAGGTGCGTAGGAAAAACCAAGATATGTTTCTGATGGAAGAAGCTGACGTCATGGTGGCCACCATAGCTTTTGGAATGGGCATAGATAAACCAGACATACGCTATGTTATTCATTTTGACATGCCTCGTAGTCTAGAAAGTTATTACCAAGAAACGGGACGTGCCGGTAGAGACGGAGGTGAGGGTAAATGCATAGCATATTTTTCTTACGATGATGTAGAAAAGTTCGAACGATTTGCAAAAGACAAAGGTGTAGCTGAACAAGAAATTGCTCATCAGCTTCTATTGGAAACTGTATCTTATGCTGAAAGCTCTGTCTGTAGACGCAAACAACTTCTTCATTATTTTGGCGAAGAATATCACAAAGAGAACTGTGAAAACTGCGACAATTGCTTACATCCAAGAGAATCCTATAATGCTCGCGAACAAATTCTCACAGTCTTACAAACTATACAAGAAACTCAGGAACAATTTAAAGCCAAAGAAATTGTCGAAATTCTACTTGGAAGTAAGACTCCTACCATGAAAAAATTGAAAGCTGATAAACTCAAATCCTTTGGAAAAGGTAGTGAATACGATGAACGATTTTGGAATTCCGTTATCAGACAGATGCTCATTCAGAATCTCATTGCCAAGGATATCGAAAATTACGGTGTTCTTAAAATATCCGATAAAGGAAAAAAGTTCCTAAAAAAACCCACAGATATCATCTTTTTCAGGGACAGAGATGCTTTTTCCAAAACTAGTGGCGAAGATGAAGAAGATATGTTCGATCCTGAAAATAAATCTGAAGGTGCCGATAAGGTTTTACTATCCATGCTCAAAGACCTCAGAAAACAAATAGCTAAGAAAGAAAACTTGCCTCCTTTTGTTATTTTTCAGGATCCCAGTCTAGAAGAAATGGCTATTCAATACCCTATTACGTTGGATGAACTCAAAAATATCACCGGTGTTGGCACTGGGAAAGCTCAAAAATATGGATCTCCGTTTATTGAACTCATTAAAAACTATGTAGAGGAAAATGAGATCATTCGTCCCATGGATATGGTAGTCAAAGCACCAGTACTGAAAAGTAGTTTGAAAGTTTTTATCATTCAAGCCATTGATAGAAAAGTTCCTTTGGAAGAAATTGCTGCCGCGAAAAACTTATCCTTTGATGAGCTCCTGGATGAGCTTGAACGAATTGTATCAAGCGGTACTAAAATCGATCTGGATTACTATATTAGCGAATATATTGACGAATATCATCAACAAGAAATTATTGATTATTTCAGACATGCTGAAACCGATTCGGTTGAGGAAGCCCACGTTCAGCTAGGAGAGAACGAATATACACTAGAAGAAATCAGACTCATGCGTATCAAATTTTTAAGTGATTACGGAAATTAAAATTCATTATATGGAAGAACAAAATAATCCTTTGGAAAGACCCATCGAAGAAATAAAGAAAAAGAAGAACTTCTCTTGTCCATTTATTTTCAATGGACAAATGCTTTATAACATTTTAAGTGCTTTAGCTATTGTAGTACTTTTTATCTTGCTTTTTACTAAAGGCAAGAAGCAAAACAATACATTGCAGACTGCTGAAATAGCTCCAACATCCATCCTCTATTTAAATGTGGATACTTTAATGGAAAACTATGATCTGGTGGATAGCTTAGAAAATCATCTTAACGTAGTTAAAGATAGCTTACAAAAAGTTTTGGCGACAAGGCAAAATCAACTTCAAAGTAAGATCTTGGATTATCAGCAAAAAATCCAAAGTGGTAAAATTACCACTAAAGACGAAGCCAGTAGAATCGAACGAAACTTAGCTATGGAAGAGCAAGAGCTGCTCAAAATGAACGAAATGTTCACTACTCAGATTGCTCAATTGCAAAAAGACCTTAATGATCAAATTTTGGATTCGATTTATTCCGTTATTAAAAAATTCCCCCATAAATACAAAGCTTCGATTATTTTTGGTTATACCAAAGGTGGTGGAATCATTTATATAGATCCTACGCTCGATATTACTCAACAAATCGTTAAAGACTTAAATCAGGAATTTAATAAAAAATGAGCATTAAATCAGCTTTTTTATTTACGATTCTGATCATGCTTGTAACCTGCAGAAAAGAGGAACCTGTGAGGCAGGTGGTAGAAAAATATCCTGATGGAAAAGAGAAGAAGGTCGAGTATATCTCCCCTAAAAGCAATGAAGTAATCAAAATAGAAACTTTTTATCCTAACGGTCAAATTCAGCTTTCACAGGAAATGAAAAATGGAAAAGCTCACGGAAAATCTGTTTATTATTACCCAAACGGTCAAATCTGGAGCTCTGGCACATTTAAAGATGGCCTACCTCATGGGGAAAGAATAACTTACTATCAAAATGGCAAAGTTCGTTATGAAGGACAATACATTGAAGGTAAAAAAGCAGGTAAATGGACTTTCTATGATGAAAATGGTCGAAAAATTAAAGAAGTTCGTTTCTCATGAAAAGAATATTGTTAAAACTCAGTGGTGAATCATTGGGAAGTAAACCACAGACGGGTATAGATTCCCATAAACTTTTGACTTTTGTCGAGAACATCAAAGATGCACTAGGCCTTAATGTCGAGGTAGGAATAGTTTTAGGTGGTGGCAATTTCATGAGAGGGAATATGGCAGAAACTGCTGGGATTGATAAAACTACAGGTGATTATATGGGAATGTTGGCTACTATGATGAACTCCCTTGCTCTCTACGATGTCTTACATAAAATGGGTATTCCTTCAACTCTAACTTCGGCCCTGCCCATCGATGGAATTTTCGAAAAGTTTTACTTTAAAAAAGCCATAGAAGACTTAAAACAAAAAAAAGTTGTCATCATGGCTGCCGGTACAGGTAATCCTTTTTTTACTACAGATACAGCAGCTGCATTAAGAGCTATCGAAATAAAAGCTGATGTCCTGATCAAAGGCACCCGAGTGGATGGCGTCTATGACAGCGATCCTGAAAAAAACCCACATGCTAAAAAATTCGATACATTGACATTTGACGAAGTGATTTCTCTCCGACTTAAAGTCATGGATATGACCGCTTTTACCCTTTGCCAGGAAAATGCTTTGCCCATTGCTGTCTTAAATATCGAACAAAAAGGTAACCTCAAAAAATTTTTGATGGGAGAAAAAATTGGAACCATCATTAAATGATTATGGATCAAAAAGACATTGCTCTTTTAAAAGAAAAATCACTTTACATCAGAAGACTTATTATTCAAATGCTAACAACGGCAGGGAGTGGTCATCTGGGTGGTTCACTAAGTTGTACAGATATATTAACTACTTTATACTTTAAAATCATGAAACATGATCCGCAAAACCCAACGTGGGAAGATAGGGATCGTTTTGTTTTAAGTATAGGACATGTGGCTCCTGCTTTTTACGCAACTCTTGCTTGTGTTGGCTATTTTCCTGAAAAAGAACTCTTCAATCTTAGAAAACTTGGCAGTATGCTACAGGGACACCCGTCACGCGAACATCAGGTACCAGGGCTCGAAACATCTTCTGGATCGCTCGGGCAAGGTCTTGGTATTGCAACAGGTATAGCTCTAGCATTAAAACTTAAGAAAAATACAGCCAGAGTCTTTTGTTTGCTCGGAGACGGAGAACTACAAGAAGGTAGCATTTGGGAATCTGCTATGAGCGCTGCTCACTATAAACTTACGAACCTTGTGGCTATCATTGACCGTAATGGGGTCCAAATAGATGGAAAAACCGAAAACGTAATGTCGCTTGAACCACTAGCAGAAAAATGGCAATCATTTGGTTGGTATGTTTCATTGATCCATGGGCATGATTTCGAAGCAATTTATTCTTCATTAAGCAAAAACCCTGATAGGCCTCATGTGGTTATTGCTCAAACCATCATGGGTAAAGGGATTCCCTCCATCGAAGGAAACCACCTTTGGCATGGTAAAGCACCCACACCCGACGAAATAGAAAAATTTCTAAAAGAATTGTATTAATTATTCGTATTGTTTTGGTATAATTTCTCCTTTTAGATAGCTTATACCATTCGAAGCAAGAGCTTGCATTTCATCTTCACCAGGATATACAAATACAGGAGCTAGAAAAGATACACGTTCTTTAATCCACTCAACAAACATGTTATCGTATGCGATGCCTCCTGTAATTAAAATAGCATCAACTTCACCTTTTAACACTGTAGCACATGCACCAATTTCCTTAGATACTTGATAAGCCATAGCTTCGTAAATGAGTTTAGCGTATTGATCGCCTTCTTTAATCCGTTGCACCACTTCAATGGCATCATTCGTTCCTAAATAAGCCACAAGACCACCTTGTCCGGTGATCATTTTTTTAACTTCTTCATGGGTAACTTCACCACTAAAACACAACTTAGCTAGCTCGCCTACGGGTAAGGTGCCACTTCGCTCAGGAGAAAAAGGTCCTTCGCCATCTAGAGCCTGATTGACATCAACAACCCTGCCTTTTCGATGAGCACCTACGCTAATACCACCACCTAAATGCGCTACGATAAGATTTAGGTCTTCGTACTTTTTGCCTTGGGACTTTGCATGTAAACGGGCAATAGCTTTTTGATTAAGGGCATGAAAAATACTCACTCGTTTAAAACGAGGATGTCCAGAAATACGAGCTATATCATCTAATTCATCCACGACAACTGGATCAGCAATAAATGCCTTAGTTCCAGGTATTTCACGGGCAATATCGTCAGCTATTAAACCACCTAAGTTGCTTGCATGCTGCCCCAAAACTCCTACTTTTAGATCCTCTTTCATTCTTTCATTGACTTCGTACATTCCAGAAGGTATGGGTTTGATAAGACCACCACGCCCGACAATAATTCTAATGTCCTGAATATTAATACCGGCGTTTCGCAAAGTTTCAAGAATAACTTTTTTACGGAATTCATATTGATCGGTGATGGTTGGAAAAGGGGCAAGTTCTTCAACACTATGCTTAATATTGGTCAGTAAAAGCTTATCACCGTTAATATTAAAAACTGCAATCTTTGTTGATGTCGACCCTGGGTTAATGACTAAAATTAATTGGTTTTCCATATGTTTATCTATTAAACAGCTAACAATGATGCTAGAGCAATGGAATAGGTCTTTGTTCTGGCACTGTCGCCACGAGAAGTAAGAACAGCTGGAGCTTTAGCACCAATGACTACAGCAGCCAATTCAGCATGTATGAATTTGGTACATGTCTTGAAAAATACATTTCCAGCTTCAATATTTGGAAAAACTAGCACATCAGCGTCACCAGCTACAGGGCTATCTAATTTTTTAATCTGAACACTTTCTTTATCTATTGCCACATCCAAAGCAAGTGGACCATCTATCTGAGCACCTTTGATTTGCTTTCTATCACCCATTTTACTGATAATAGCAGCATCAACACAAGCCTGCATACCGATAGACATCTGTTCTGTTGCAGCAATGAGAGCAACCTTTGGATTTTCTATGCCAAGCTTATGAGCTACGTCGATGAGATAACCAGTTATGACTATTTTTTGCTGGAGATCTGGAGCGGGAATAATAGCCACATCTCCGACAATAAGCAATTTATGATAGGTAGGAATTTCCAACACTGTAACATGACTCAGTATTGCTTTGGGAGGTAATAGACCTTTGTCTTTATCTAAAATGACTCTCATATACTTGTCCGTACTGAGCAAGCCCTTCATGAGAACATCAGCTTCGCCTTTGTTTATCATTTCGACAGCCAAATAACCACATTTCATCTCGTCTTTTTCATCAACAATATCAAAAACTTTAAGATCAAAATTAAGTTTTTCACAAATTTGAGTGATAATTTGCCTGTCTCCAATAAGAATAGGCTTAACCAACCCTATTTGTGCAGCATCATAAACAGCTTCAATGGAATGTTCATCATTGGCATAGGCCACTACCAATCTTTTTAAACCTTTTTCTTTTGCTTTATCTATGATTTGATCCAATTTTGCTATTGACATATACAGATCCCCCGTTGTTTCTTTTGCGAAAGTAAAAAAAATCGTAATAAAATAAAAAAAATTTTTATGGGTTAGAAGTAAGAATCTGATTATATTTGGTAGAATTAGCGGGATCTATGCTACGTAAGATATTCACTGCTCTTGCTTTTTCAGGAGTAGGAGCAGTTTTAAAAATATTGACAAATTCGTCCGATTTAGCAAATGTAAAAAGATTTACGATAAAAAGACCAGGTTTCTGACGATATGCTTTTTGTATCATGGTCAAACCATCAAGGATTCCAGCTCTTGCCATCATATCATTTTCAGCAAAAAGATCCATTCCTTTGATATGGTAGAAGTACAGACCTTGCCTAAAATCTGCATATGAACTATTTAGTAAATTTTCTACTAACCAATATCGGTTTTTCTGGCTTTCACCAGCTTTCCAACCTTTGTCAGGAGCCATTTGAGCAGAATTTACAATGGACTGAGCTTTTTCATAAAATGAAGTTCCACCCAAAGGTTGAAAAGAGTCGAAATCGAGCCCAATAATAATATATGCATAAAAAGCCAAAACAGCAGCCAAATTACCTGGAAAAACATTTTCGTAAAAATCGAGTGGTTGGCCAGGACTGTATTTAAAAGTAAAATCCTTGTCCTGATAATTGAGCATAGGGGTTGAATAAGTTGAATTATACACAGGTCTCCTACTCTGAACATGGATGGTTCCTGAAAAATTTTCTACATTATCATAAGAAGTTAACGTAATAAGAATACTACATTCGATTTTTTCTTCAGGTTTAAATTCATATGAAGTCCATTTTCTGTTGTTCATGAATTCATATATAGCTTCTTGCAAATTGTCTATAACAGTTTTATCGCTTAACTGCAACTGAGAAGCGTTAACTTGGACGAAACAGTACAATTCCTGCCCACGGATATAACTCAAAAGAAGAAGTGAAATCAAAAAACATAGATTTTTTTTCATGAACGTAATTTTGCTACTACTTGGACCAGGTGACGTGCAACTTCTTTTTTAGCCATCATAGGGAGTTCTTCATGATGATCGTGAAAAACAAAAGTAACTTTATTGGTATCAACCATAAAACCGCTTCCTTCATCATTTAAAGAGTTTAAAACAATGAGATCAGCATTTTTACGTCGCAACTTTTCCCGTGCATGACTTAACTCATTTTCTGTCTCCAGAGCAAATCCAACAATAACCTGATTTTCTTTTTTAATTTTACCAATTTCTTGAAGTATGTCCGGATTTTGCTCAAGTGTTAGAACAATTTGTTTTCCTTTTTTAATTTTATTCGTTTCTACCTTTTGAGGTTTAAAATCAGAGACTGCAGCAGCCATGATAATGCCATCTGCCGAAGGAAAATTTTCTAGGCAGGCATAGTACATCTGATTGGCCGACAACACCTGAATGAATTTTACGCGCTTAGGAGGAACCAAGTTGGTAGGACCACTGATAAGAGTTACTTCTGCTCCAGCTTCCACCAAGGCCTCTGCAATAGCATAACCCATTTTGCCAGAACTAAAATTACCTATAAATCTCACAGGATCTATTTTTTCGTAAGTTGGTCCGGCAGTGACAAGAAATTTTTTGCCATTTAGAAGATTCGACGATGAGAAAAAAGCCGATACTTCGTGTAAAATATTCTCAGGTTCTTCCATTCGACCTTTTCCTTCGTAACCACATGCCAATTCACCTACGGTTGGTTCAATGACGAAGTAACCTTTCTCACGTAAGAACAAAACATTTTTTTGAACCACAGGATGATTCCACATTTTTACGTTCATCGCTGGAGCAAGCCAAACAGGTCCAGAAAAAGAAAGAAATGTTGTTGAAAGAGCATCATCGGCAATACCATTAGCAAATTTACCAAGAATGTTAGCAGTCGCTGGAGCTACGACCATGGCATCTGCCCAATCAGTAATTTCAATATGTTCCGTGTTACGAATCTTTGATTTATCAAACAAATCTACGATAAGTGGTTTTTCACTCAACGTTTCAAGAGTAGTTAGGGTAATGAACTGTAAAGCATTGTGAGTTGCGACTACCTGAACATGAGCCTTTTCCTTACGAAAAAGTCTAATAAGTTGAGGGATTTTGTATGCAGCAATTCCGCCAGAAACCCCAAGAATGATATTTTTGCCTTCAAGGCTCATTGATTCATGTTTTCATTTTCCGCAAGGCGGTAATAAATTTTATTGTTGAGAAACTCATGTAAGGCAAGAATGGTCGGCTTTGGTAAGCGTTCGTATGAACGTGCTAGTTCTATGAGTTCTTTGTTCTCAGTGATTTCTTCAAGAGTATCCATTTTAGTTGAAAAAGCTTCAGCCTCTTCTTTGAACTGCTCCTTCAACTCAGTAGATATTTGCTTTGCTCTCCTTGCGATGATAACGACAGCTTCGTAAATATTTCCACATTTATTTTCGATCTCCCTAATGTTACGTGTAATGGCTTCAGTTTCTAATTTTACTTTTTTATAATTCATATGGTGAGTTGTTTTTTTTGGACAAATTCAATTTTATTTTGAATTTCCGATAATTCCTTGTTGTATTTTGAGTCAGGATATTGTTTTTTAAAATAGTTGATATTTTTTAAAACTTCCTGAAATCGTTCGGATTTTTTTTCTTGAATGCTGTTAAGAGCATAGAAATATTGGGATTTGGTCAAATAATACAAAACATTTTCTCTAAAAGTACTAAAAGGGTATTTTCTGAGAAAATTGTTGAAAGTAGTAATAGCAGCCTTGTAATTTTCTGTTTTGTAATAAGTATACGCTTTAAGATATTCTTTTTTTTCCAATTTTTCCTGCAACTCGTCCATAAATTGATTAGCCAAATCAACGCGAGTACTGTTAGGATAACGATTAACAAATAGTTGAAAATCATTGATAGCCTCAATGGTAATAGATTGATCAAGCGTTGGTTCGGGCGAAGCAAGATATTTTGAATAAGCAGACATGTATAGTGCTTCTTCTGCATTTTTACTGCGAGGAAGTCTCATCGCAAAATCTTTAAAATAAAAGGCTGCCATCAAATATTCTTCCTGGTAAAACAAGCAATATGCGTAACTGAATAAAATTTCTTCAAACTGTGCCGAACCCTTAGCTTCAGTAATAACCGACTCGTAAAATTCACGAGCACGGTAGTAATTCTTTTTGTGATAAAAATCATTGGCAGCTTCCAATCTATCGTAAAAAGTACCTTCTTTTAAAATCTTATCGTAATAGTTTACACAAGATAGCAACGCTAAAAGTAAAAGAAAAATCACCATCAACAACCATTTCTTCATATTCATAATAGCAAAATTATGACAAAATTAGAATTTAAAATTTGTAGCCATGAAGTGGTGTGATATTGCCATAACGCTTGACAATATCTGGTAGATAACTTTTGATAAATTCAAAGATGATTTCATCTTTTTCTTCATTCGAGGTAAAAGTCCTGCTATCTATTTTTTCATCATTTATGTAAAGCCCTACATGATTTTCGTAAACCTCGATTAGAGGACTATCAGGTAGTAGTTGTTCAAGTAGAGTTACTTCTTCAGCATATGCAGCATCGTCGAGCACTACTATGTCTGCTCCCTGGAAAAGCATTCCATAATCATAAATATCATCTTTTTCTTCGGTAAAAAGTGCAAAACTAAGTTGAGGCTTTCTTAGAATAATTTTTTCATTTTGGATATGATCTTCATTTTTGAAGAAATATTCTCCGTTGAAATAAACACCATCGCTAAGAAGTGCACCAAATACTGCATCAGGTTCAAGTTCGTGAATGAGATCATTGATCTTAAGCATAAGATTTTTACTGAAGTAATTACCAGCGATAATAGGTATACGAGCATTTTCAGGTTTACCAAAATGAGACATAATGATCATACCGGGAACATCTATAGAACCACCATAAGCAGGTGCAAGATGCATAAAGACACCAGGACCTGCATTGATTTCAATAATACCAAAATCACCTTCTTTCCACGAACGTGATATATCAGCTGCAAGAACATCTATTCCAAGGTTTCTAATGGTAAAATAAGATGCTATGTCTTCCACAAGTTTTATGTTGTCGGGGTGGATTTTATCCGTAACATTGATAGATACACCACCAGCACTGATATTGGCTACGCGACGCAATGTGATATTTTCACCAGCAGGTGGAACATCATCAAGGGTCTTACCTTGGAGTGAGAGAAAATTAATTAGATCCTCATCAATTTTAATTTTTGCTAAAGGACTACGAGCGTTATCTAAACGAATTTCTTTGGCATTCTCAATTTCAATAAGTTGCTTAATGGTATGCACACCGTCTCCTACCACATAGGCTGGCACACGTTGAAGTGCTGCAGCAAACTTACCGTTCACAGCCAAAAGACGATGGTCTGTCCCTTGGATTTGCTTCTGAACCAAAGCTCCTGCAAAAGGAACATTGTTTTCTTCGCTCATAGTTATGATCTTCTGATAAGCTTCTCTTACTTGATCAGCATTCATAATACCAGTTGTAACGCCTTGACCTTTGTGTCCGTTTACTGGTTTAACAACACAAGGATAGCCAACTTTTTCGGCTGCGTCTACAGCGGCATCCTCAGAGAAAGTATTATAGCCACGTGGCGTAGGGAAACCACACATTTCAAGAAACTCTCCTACCATGTCCTTATACATCGTAAACTCAGTATCCTTGATACCATCGTTATGGAAAGTAGTTGAACGACCACGAAGCTGCTTTTTACCATAACCCCATTGAAACTCATTCTCTTCCCAAATGTAAAAAATAGGAATATTTCTTTTAAGGCCTGCTTCTATCAGAGAATAAAGAGTTGGCCCACCAAAGAGTGTTTTATCAAAATCGTCCTGTAGTTTTTTCCATTCACCTATGAAATCGAATCTTCTGTCTTTTGATAATGCATAAAACCAATCACTTACAAGATAAGCACAATTTTCAGCTACTCGTTTGTCGAAGTATTCAATCGCAATTACATACTCGTCCCTGTCTCTACTTATTCGGTAATCTTTCAGATACAAATCAATGTCCATCTTTAAAGTATGAAGCAGAACTTCAGCAAAAAATTCAACCACTCTTTCCGCCTTGCTTTCTTTTAATGCTGGAATAACTTCCCCTACCTTTTCTTTATAAAACTCCACTGTATCGCCGACTGGTGCGATAAAGATATTAAATACCATAGCTTTTTTAGGTAAGTAATAATTTGGCCCATCATAAAAGGCAAACTTGCTCACTTTAAAATCCTTCATATCAAAAAGTTCATACTTATATTCCCGGTCTTTTAAAGCTTCTTCCTCCAATTGCTTTTTCACAGATTCAAGCAATTTTTTGGCTGCTTCCAGCTCATCGCTCACATTTCCCTGATTCATGTTTAATTCTTCGTTATTCATATGCTTTTATTTTTTTAAAAACTTTTTTAAAATTTCTTCGGCTTCCCTGCGGAAGGCTTTTTCTTCTTCTAATTGTTTCTTGAGTTGATCGTATTCTTCACGAGAAATGACTTCATGTACCTGTGATTTCATTTTTTCGATTTCTTCTCTATAGTTTTTTATTTCTTGGATCAAAAGCTGATTTTCTTCACATTTTTTTTCATAATCGATTCTCCAAGAAAGAGCATCGGAAAGTTGCTTTTTAATTTCCGCAAGTTCAATCAACAATCTTTCATTTTCGTCTTGTAAAGGCTTTAAGCTATATTCTTCAGACTCTTTTTCAAGTTGATCTTTCACCTTCTTGATTTGAGCTATTTCTCCTTGCAAAGCAACAATATACTGTTCCTTTTCAGCAAGCAAAGTAGTATAATGATCATTCAGTTGTTGCAAATCTTGTTTTAGTTTAGCTACTTCATTTTTAAGATTATCATTTTCTCCCATCAAGGAATTATTTTTGAGTTGCTCGGTTCTTAATTGCTGAATTTCAGACTCAAGTAAAGGAATTTTCGAAACTTTTTGTTTCAAATCATCCCTTTCAAATATAAGGGTTGAAATTTGATTTTCTAAGCTATTTTTTTCATTCCTAAATGTTGATTCCTTATTTTCTAATTCAACTTTCAAGAGTTTAAGCTCCTCTTGTAATTTTTTCACTTCTTCTTCAGCAATATTAGCTTTCTCGACCAGCGAAAGCATAGTCTTTATCTTTTTCTTGCATGAAACCGATTTGATAATGAAAGCTAACATGAAAACGAGCCAAAGAATTAATAAACCTCCTACAATGCCTAATGCATAATATTTGTATTTTTCATAATATCCATAAAATTCCAAGGGTTTTTTCACCTGATTTTCTAATTCCTGCCGAGCATAAACCAAGGAATCTACCTTATGAGTGTGAGACGACTGTACAAGACTTAAAAGGCTGTCTTCCTTGAGAAGAAACGTATCGAGTTTGAATATAAGCTTACGCAAAACTTTTTTCGAAGAATCGTTAATACTGATTATGTAAAATTTTAAATCATTAACAAGATCAGTTCTTTTTTGCCATAAAATACTAT
Organism: Bacteroidales bacterium; assembly: GCA_026418905.1. Taxonomy (NCBI): domain Bacteria; kingdom Pseudomonadati; phylum Bacteroidota; class Bacteroidia; order Bacteroidales; species Bacteroidales bacterium. The sequence goes on from JAOAAK010000038.1 coordinate 14,977, forward strand.
CGTTTATAGTCGAATTTGCCTCATTCTGCTGTGATTGAATACTAAGATAAAAAAAAGACATCGCTACTAAAAATAAGCTAAGTTTTTTCATATGTAATTGATTTTTGCAAAGCTACGAAATTTATCAATGTAAAACAATACACCATCTCATTGCTGTAAAACAAATAATTTTGAAAAAAAATGAATCTTCATTTTGCAATTTTTTCGCTGTATTTACTTTTTTCACCTCTTCCAGACAAAGTCGATTCGATTTTTATCTCAAAAATATATCAAGCCGCTCTTAAAAGCATGATAGGTTATGAAGGCTTAAAACAACTAACTGATGTTGCTCCGGGTCGACTTGCAGGAAGTGAAAACTCATATAAAGCCATTGAATTTACTGCTAATTACATGAAAGAGCTCAGTTTTGATACCGTGTTCACCATTCCTTGCTATGTTGTTCACTGGGACCCCGGCACCAAATGTGAAGGTAAAATTTTATGCAATGATCAGATAATACGCGTTTCAATTCTCCCTTTAGGAGGGTCAATATCCACACCCAACACTGGTATTATGGCTCCTATCCTACCCGTTGAAAACATTGAAAAGCTGAAGCTTATTTCCAATGAACAAGTAAAAGGCAAAATTGTTTTTTTTACTGAATCCTTCTCAGAATCAGATTTTAATCCATTCCATGCTTATGGTAAACTTGCAACGACTCGGATGTACGGACCAGATTTAGCTGCCCAAAAAGGAGCAATTGCTGCCATTATCAGGTCTATATCTCCATCAATTGATACTTTTCCTCATACGGGAATAACAAAATTTGTGTCAGGGAAAAAAATTCCAGCTTTTGCCATTAGTACTTCTGATGCTCAAATAATAGAGCAGCTACTTGCCGAAAAACAAAATTTAAAAATGTTTCTTTACACCGATGCACGCGAAGTCGGACAAAAAACCTCATACAATGTCGTTGGTGAAATTCGTGGGTCTGTGGAGCCTCAGAAAATCATCACTGTTGGTGGACATTTGGATTCATGGTACAATTCACCTGGTGTCCACGACGACGGAGCTGGTTGCATGCATGCCATTGAAGCCATTTACTTACTAAAAAAACTTGGATACAAGCCACGTTATACTCTTCGAGCCGTCATGTTCATGGACGAAGAGCAATATCAAGCAGGAGGTAAAGCATATGCTCAATATGTTAAACAAAAAGGAGAAAAATCCATCTTTGCCATCGAAAGCGACACCGGAGGAGATTTACCATTAACTATTACTATTGATAGCGACGAGAAAACATACACTCTCATAAGTTCTTTTGCAAAATTCTTAAGTCATTACGACATCACTATCCAAAAAGGGTACGGTGGTGTTGATATTTTTCCCCTGAAAGAACTCGGAACTCCTCTCGCTGGCATTAGGACGAATCCTCATCGTTATTTTGAACGGCAGCATAGCGCCAAAGATGGTTTTGAAACTGTCCATAAAAGAGAATTTCAGCTTGGTTCTGCTCTCATAGCCAGTCTTATCTATCTTGTAGATAAAAATTTTTAAGAACAAAAGACGTCACCTTCCAATCATAATTGTTTGAGTTAGTTTTTTAATCTTTGAATTACTACATGATTAAAGAAGGGAAAATAATGTAGAATAAGCTTGGCAGGATATAAAATTGAAAGAACTATTTTTTTATCTTACATCTGTAGTGACTACGTTGATATCCTGAATTAATCTGGTTTTTTGTATTTAACTTACTAAGACATCATGGATGGGTAACCTTAACGAAAAAACCACACACCTTATTGAAAAAGCTTACTTGTTCATCAGGTCGTTCTATGAAATTAAAATTCAACGCGTTAATTCTTATCAAAGATTATCTGCGCAATTCAAAGTTCTTTCCAAGATATACTTTCTTGACATATTCGTCGTTAGCGAGCTCTTCAGCTGTACCTTCTTTAATGATCCTTCCCTCATAAAGTAGATATGCTCGATGTGTAATAGATAGGGTTTCATGAACGTTATGATCAGTGATAAGGATGCCAATGTTTTTCTCTTTTAATCGCCAAACCATTTCTTGAATTTCTTCGACAGCTATAGGATCAATGCCAGCAAATGGCTCGTCCAGCAAAATAAATTTGGGGTTCAATGCGAGTGTGCGGGCAATTTCCGTTCGTCGTCGCTCACCACCACTTAACTGAACTCCTTTTGTTTTTCGAATACGATGAAGTCCGAATTCTGTCAACAATCTCTCAAGTCTTTCTTGTCTTTCTTTTCGAGAAAGAGGAGTGAATTCTAAAACAGCCATGATGTTTTCCTCTACTGAAAGCTTTCGAAAAATACTAGGTTCTTGTGCCAAGTAGCCAATTCCCAAACGTGAACGTTGATACATGGGAAGGTTGGTAATGTCCATTTCGTCCAGAAAAATTTTTCCACTGTTGGGTTTTATAAGCCCCACGACCATGTAAAACGATGTAGTTTTACCAGCACCGTTGGGTCCTAATAAACCTACAATCTCTCCTTGTTCTACGTAGAAACTAACGTTGTTGACAACTGTTTTAAGACCATATTTTTTAACTAGGTTATTTGCATGTAGCTTCATGATCAGAGATTTGTTAGAATAAATTGAGTGATTTTGTTAAACAAGTGATAACGAGTGTAGCCTCCGTAAATTCCATGATTTTTATTGGGATAAAAAAACATTTCAAAATCCTTATTGTTGTTAACTAATTCACGAGCAAGCTCTGCAGCGTTTTGCAAATGAACGTTATCATCTGTCATACCATGTACGAGCAAGAACTTGCCTTTCATCTTCTTGGCCCAAAAAATGGGACTGTTTTTTTCATACCCATCAGGATTTTCGGATGGTTTACGCATGTAACGTTCAGTGTAAATATTGTCATAAAACTTCCAATTGGTAACAGGTGCAACAGCTACAGCGGCTTTGAAATGATTGGCTCCGCGAGTGATGCAAAGACTGCTTAAAAACCCTCCAAAACTCCAACCAAATGCTCCTATCCGAGTGGAATCGACGTAAGGTAATTTGCTAAGGTATTTTGCTCCTTCTATTTGGTCTAAAACCTCATATTTGCCTAAATTCAAATAAGTACATTTTTTAAACTCTTCACCTCTGCCACCAGTCCCCCTGTTGTCGATAGATACAACAATATAGTCGTTTTGAACGAGTAACTGAAACCAAGCATAATTCATAGGATCGTACTCGTTGGTTACTGTGTTAATCCCCGGACCCCCGTACATGTACATAAGTACAGGATAACGTTTATGAGTATTCATTTGAGCAGGTTTCATCATCCATCCATTCAACACGATACCTTCCGATGTTGTAAAAGTAAAGAATTCTTTCCCTACAAAACCATATTTCTTAAGTTTTTCTTTCAATCCACTATTGTCTTCAAGTGTTTTGATATGTTTACCTAAGATGGTATAAAGAGAATATACGGGAGGTGTGTTTGCATTAGAATAGCTTACAAGCATAAATTGAGCGTTTCCACTTAAGGTAATTTCATACCATCCCAGTTCTTCGAAAAGTCTTTTCTTTTCTTTCCCGTCGAGCGAAATCATGTATGGCATGCAATGAATGGGACCATCTTCATGAGAAAGATAATATACAATTTTATTCTTTTCATCCACTCCGACAAGCTTATTAACGTCGTATTTACCTGGTGTTATGCAATATTCCTTCTTCCCATCAAGACTCAAAAAATACAATTGTTGATAACCATTCTTTTCACTGGAAAAGATAAAACCACTGTTATCTTTCAAAACATAAAAATTATCGGTTATTTCGATATAGTATTTGTTATCCTCCTGGTAAATCACTTGGGTTTGTCCTGTTTTCACATCGGCCAATAATATATCGAGATGATTTTGAAGCCTATTAAGCCTGAAAATAAGAGCATTTCCAGGAATAAAAGTCCAGTACATACGCGGAATGTACTGATCATAATCATTACCTAAATTCATTTTAACACTTTTTTTAGAGTGTATGTCATAGACATATACATCCACAAGTGAATTATCTTCTCCGGCTTTGGGATACTTATATTCATAAATTTCAGGATACACTTCACCTTTGTAATAAGTAAGCTCAAAAGTTTTCACGTTGGATTCATCGAACCGATAATACATAACGTATTTTGAATCAGGTGACCAATAAAATCCTTTCTTTATGGAAAATTCTTCCTCATACACCCAATCCACCGCTCCATTGATGATGGCATTCATTTGCCCATCTTGGGTAATGGGTACTTCTTCCATGGTTTCAAGGTTAAACAAATAAAGATTGTTTTCCTTAACGTAAGCTACAAATTTTCCATCTGGACTTAATTCTGCCTGACGAATGTTTTCTTGCCCAGGTATGGGTATTAACTTATTACGTTTGATATCAAGTACTGTATAATTCCCAAGCTTGCTATGACGATATAGACTTTTAAAGTCATGCCCAAGTAATATTTTATTTCCATCCTCTGAATATGCATAGTATTCGACTCTTAAATCTTTAATCGTCTCCTGTGGAATTCGAGCGACTTCGTTACCTTTACGATAATCGTACTGGACTATGGTATTGTCCTTTAGAATAGTAAAACTTTTACCATCAGGATGGTTCTGAATCTCATCGGGGTAGTTGGGAAAAAACTCGTATTTCAACCAAATATCTGCTAACGAGATTTTTTCCTGAGATAAAACTACCGCAGATATTACCCATAAGAAACTATACAACAAGAATTTTTTCATGATTGTTTTTGACAAAATTAGAATGAAATTCAAAAAGCCAGAAAAATTTTACGTGACCCGGCTTATGGGTGAATCATTTTTCAGCTCAGTTTGAATGCTATAGCACAAATCAAGTAACGAAAAGTTTTGAACAAAACCTGATACTCACCCTCGCTTGTCTTCGCAAAAGTCTGACTTGTTCCAGGCATGAAAGGGTAAATATATATGTGTTGAAGTGAATTCAATTTATTACCTTCTACTTTAAAAACAGCTTCCTTAGCTGTCCAATAAAAATGAGCATGAACAAGATCTTCTGTCTCCTTCCATGCTTTGATTTCTTCTGCCGACATGTAACGTGGAATTAATCTTTCTATTCTGTTGCTGAGAATTTGAATATCTAAACCATGACGTAAATTAATATCGGATGATATTAGAACAGCTGAGAAATTCTCCGTATGAGAAATGCTAATACTACGAGGAGGGTTTGTTAAATAAGGTCTACCTTGGTCGTCGTAATGAATACGATGAATGAAATCAGAACTCAAAAGAGTCCTTATTAATACACGATAACTCAACCATTGTTTGCGTCGTTTTTCGCTTTTGAAATTGCTTAGAATTTCAAATTCTTCCTTGTTCAAGAAAAGGTAGCTCAGAAGTTTCTGTTCATCTTCCTCAATGTTCCAGATACCAAATTGCAAAGTTGGACTAAATTCTTGATAAAAGAAAAGGGGCATGCTACCATTTATTGAGACCGTAAAAATATTATTTTTTCAATAGTTTTCATACTTGAGTTTTCGAATATTAACCAGTAAAAACCATATTGAAAAGAAGAAAGATCTATAATGGTTTCGTTTATACCCGCATAGATCAACTTTCCGTCCTGGGAAAAAATAGATACATGAAATGTTTTTTCTGGTTCGGGATTGGTCAAATAAATTTTCGCACTCGTAGGATCAAAATAAAAAGAAAAGCTATTTTTAGAATTATCCATATTTGAGGCTGTAGGACCCCAGATAGAATAGACCCACTCGGGATGGTCCACAAAAGGGTTTCGATTTTTTTGGATTTTAAAAACTGAATCATTACGCAATCTTTCTTTCGTACTCACTGGATCAAGTTCATGCCATTGTATAAAAAGTTGTTCTGCCCAAGAAGCAAGATCGCCATTCTGATAAACCGGGCTCTGCCAAGAGGGAATTCTGTCCATATAACGAACAGTAACGTAAAAAAATATCCTTGCGACATCACCTTTAAAACTATCAATAGGCATGAAAACAGTACCTGAGTATCCACTGCCAGAAAATGGGCCCAATTTACTTCCATTCATCGAAACCCATGTAGCCGATGCAATATTGCCATAGGGATAGTTCCCTCGTTTATTATTGACATAACCATCGGTGGGTAAAACCATATAAAGATCAGTATACATAGGTGAAGCATCGTTGAACCAACTCGATGGTACAACGTGTTCGCGATTATAACAGTCACCTTCACTATTATAGTTGCCACACTGGTTGGTTATAGGAGTGTACTCATAAGGAGGTGTACCACCAGGGATGTCGGAATAGATGTCCCAAATCTTACCATTAGGCTTTACATCCGTACGCGTATATGCTTGCCACAAGGCAGAATATGACAAAACCTGCACATTAGAAGAAATAATATTGTGCAAAGCAAGTTTTAGTGATTCTCCTGTCAATCCTTCCGCTGGATCGTAATAACCAGCAGGGATTTGAGATATTATCCATAAACTCAAAAAAAGAAAAATGGGCATCAATAATTTCATATGTGTATTTTTGCAAAGTTATCATCAAATTAGTAACATATGGATGTTTTACGATGGGCTTTACTCGAATGGGACGTTAAATGGAAAGACCCTTTTGCAAATTTTAAGATCGTAGAAAAAATTTTACCTCAACTTAGAGATTATACCGATATTGTTTCGATGCCAGAAATGTTTGCAACTGGTTTTGTTAGAGACCCTTCAGATATTGCTGATACTCCTGACGGTGTTATCGTCTCGTGGTTAAAAGAGAAAGCGAACGAGTTTCAGCTTTGCCTGACTGGTACTGCAGCTATTAAGGATGGAGACTTAATATATAATCGTCTCATTTTTGTAACTCCCTATGGAAAACTCTTTACTTACGACAAAAAGCATCTTTTCCGAATGGCCGGTGAACACAAAAAATATGGTAGTGGATCTCAATCCACTATTTTTAATTATCATGACTGGAAAATTAAACCCCTTATTTGTTATGATTTACGTTTTCCTGTATGGGCTCGAAATAAATTTGTAAATAATGAATACGAATACGACATTCTTTTTTATCCAGCTAATTGGCCTACAAGTCGTATTCACATTTGGGAAACATTGCTCAAAGCTAGGTCGATTGAAAATATGGCAATAACTATTGGCATCAACAGAACTGGTGTAGATGGAAATGGCTGGGAATATTGCGGAAAATCAACAGCTTGCTTTCCTGACGGAACAGAACTAGATGCTTTAGTTTTGAAATCAGACGATATCACAGCTAAAATTTACTCTTTGAACTACAATGCTTTGAAACAATTTCGTGAAAGTTTTCCTGTAGCACTTGATTGGGATTCATTTAGCATCATCAATACATGAGAAAAAAAATCTTGGTTACCGGAGGAGCTGGTTTTCTAGGCTCCCATCTTTGCGAGAAATTGCTCAACGATGGGCACGAAGTCATATGTCTTGATAATTATTTTACGGGTTCCAAGGAGAACATCTTACACTTGATGAACAATCCTTTTTTTGAACTCATACGTCACGATGTCATTAATCCCATTTTTTTAGAAGTTGATGAGATTTATCATCTTGCTTGTCCAGCATCTCCCATTCACTATCAATATAACCCTATCAAAACTATAAAGACTTCTGTCATGGGAGCCATCAACATGTTAGGTTTGGCAAAAAGAATTAAAGCCAAAATTCTTCAGGCAAGTACTAGCGAAGTATATGGTGATCCAACTATCCATCCCCAAGTTGAAGAATACTGGGGCAATGTTAATCCTATCGGACCTCGTTCTTGCTACGACGAAGGAAAACGCTGTGCTGAATCGCTCTTTCTAAACTACCACAAACAAAATGGCGTTCGTATCAAAATTGCACGAATATTTAATACGTATGGTCCCAGAATGCACCCTAACGACGGCCGTGTCGTATCAAATTTCATCATTCAAGCTCTAAAAAACGAAGACATTACCGTTTACGGGGATGGAATGCAAACCAGAAGCTTCTGTTTTGTTGATGATATGGTCGATGGGTTAATTAAACTGATGAATACATCCGATGAAATAATTGGACCCATTAATTTGGGAAATCCTGTCGAAATTAGCATACTTCATTTGGCACATCTGATCATTGAACTCACATCATCACGTTCTAAAATACGTTTTGAACCAAAACCCGAAGACGATCCTATTCAGCGGCAACCTGACATTACAAAAGCAAAAACATTACTCAATTGGGAACCTTCCACACCTCTTCGGGAAGGTCTTTTAAAAACCATTGACTATTTTAGAAATAAAATATGAACGTAGAAAAAATTCTAGTTTTAGGGGCAGATGGACAATTAGGAAGTAAACTGAAACAATTGCATTCATTTTTTTCACCACATGTATTTTTCTTTCGCGACCTTCCAGAATTAGATATAACCCAAAAAAGCAATTTGATCTCTGAAGTCGAGAGGCTTTCCCCTAGTATTATCATTAATGCTGCAGCCTACACCAATGTAGACCAAGCTGAAATAGAAAAAGAAAAAGCATTTCTTGTAAACGCTTATGCTGTCGAAAACATTTCTAAGATTTGTGAAGAACATCATATTTTTCTCATTCATATTTCTACCGACTATGTCTTCGATGGAAAAAAATCAACACCTTACGATGAAACTGATCCTGTTAACCCAAAATCTGTCTATGGACAAAGTAAACTGGAAGGTGAACTTCTCATGAAAAAAATTCTTTCCCGCGGTGTTATCATCCGTACTTCGTGGCTATACAACGAAACAGGTCATAATTTTGTAAGAACAATACTAAAACTCTCTCAAGAAAAATCCTTTTTGCAAGTGGTCTATGATCAGATAGGCACCCCTACTTGGGCAGAAGACTTGGCCCGAATATGTTTGCACGTAGCCTTCCACAAAGAAAAAATACAAAGTGTTGAAATTTTCCACTATTCCAACGAGGGCGTAGCATCATGGTACGACTTTGCTCAAGAAATACTATTTCAAAAACAAATTAACATCCCTATTATTCCTATTCGTACGTCACAAATGCCTCGTCCTGCCCCGAGGCCCTCATTCAGCGTTTTAAGCAAAGAAAAATTGAAAGCATTTTTCAACATCGTTATCCCTTATTGGAAAGATAGTTTATCTTTGTGTCTGAAAAATATGAATGAACCGTATGGAAAATTATCTGGATAAAGTTCAGCACTGGTTGAATGGCCCTTACGATGAGGAAACAAAAACACAAATCTTATATCTACAAAATAATAAACCAGAAGAACTTAAAGAAGCTTTTTCAGAAGAACTGGAGTTTGGAACGGGAGGGCTTCGTGGAATTATGGGTGTTGGACCCAATCGAATGAACAAATATACTGTCGGTGCTGCCACACAAGGATTGGCTAATTTTCTTAAAAAACAATACCCTAATCAATCTATTGCTGTAGCCATTTCGTACGACAGCAGAAACAACAGCAAATTTTTTGCTGAACTCGCTGCTTCGATACTTTCGGCAAATGGAATCAAAGTTTTTATGTTTAACGAACTTCGTCCAACCCCAGAACTCTCGTTTACTGTTCGTTATTTTTACTGCAAAGCAGGCATTATGATCACAGCTTCGCATAACCCACCTGAGTACAATGGTTACAAAGTTTATGGAGAAGATGGAGGACAAGTGGTATCACCCTACGATCAAATGATCATTAACGAAGTGAGAGCCATTACTTCTCCTGATCAGATTAACTTCACACCAGATTCATCTCTTATTCACATACTTGATAATAATTTTGATACATTTTATATACAAGCTATACGTAAATCCATTCTCCAGCCTGATGTTATCAAGAAAAAATCTGATCTATCCATTGTTTATACGCCTTTGCATGGAACTGGATATCGTCTTATGGAGGAAGCTCTTAAAGACATTGGATTCACTAATGTTTTTGTTGTACCCGAACAAGCCGTTATTGACGGTAATTTTCCAACTGTCAAATATCCTAATCCTGAAGATCCCGAAGCTATGCAACTAGCCATCGAATATGCCAAACAAAGAAATGCTGATCTCGTAATAGCTTCGGACCCTGATGCAGATCGACTGGGTGTAGGGATTAAAACTTCCGACGGAAATTACTTATTGCTCAACGGTAATCAGATTGCAACAATTCTTCTCTACTATACTCTTTCAACTAAGAAAAGCAAAAACGAGCTCCCTCCTCATGGCATGATCATTAAGACCATCGTAACTACTGAGCTTATCAGAGAGATTGCAAAGGATTTTAATGTAAAAATGTACGATGTCCTGACCGGCTTTAAATACATAGCAGAAATTATTCGAAAAAAAGAAGGGGAAGAATTATTTTTGGGGGGATGCGAAGAAAGTTATGGTTATCTGGGTAATGATATGATCCGTGATAAAGACGGTATCATGGCAGGGTGTATGATAGCTGAAGTTGCAGCTTATTGTGCTTTGCAGAATAAAACTTTACTCGATTATCTCAATGATATTTACGAAAAATACGGATTCTACATGGAAGAGCAAGTATCTCTAACCAAAAAAGGTTTACAAGGGAAAGAAGAAATCAAAGCTATGATGGAAAAACTTAGACAAAATCCTCCTCAAACCATAGCATCTAAACAGGTTATTAAAATTAAGGATTTCCTTACACGAGAAGAAGTGGATTTGCCTTCCAAAAACATTCAAACTATTTCACTACCCAAATCCAATGTTCTTCAATACTTCCTAGATGATGAAAGCAAAATAACTGTAAGACCTTCAGGAACAGAACCCAAGATTAAGTTTTATTTCGAAGTCAAGATCCATCCTTTCTCAACAGAAGCTAAAACTCTTGCTCACCAAAAGATCAATGTTTTAAAGGAATTTTTCCTGGAATTATGAAAATTGTAAGCATATTGTTAATTTCCATTTTTACTACAATCTTCCTCCTAGGACAAGGAGAATTTAAACCTGATGGAAGCAAGAAAGCTGCTCGTGGTTACTTTAAATACCAAAATTTTAGATTTTCACTTAAAGAATACGAAGAACTACTTAAAAAAGATTCTTTCAACATTGAGTATCGGTACAAAGTTGCTCAATGTTATCTCTATACCAATATCGACAAAAACAAAGCCATTAATCATCTAGAATGGGTGGTAAAGCAACCCAAAGCAGATCCTAATGCATGGTATGATTTGGGCCGAGCTTATCAGCTTTCTTACAGATTCGATGATGCAAAACGAGCTTTCCAGAAATTTATTAGCCTTACCGACAAAGATAACAATTACATTCCTGCCAAAAAGCAAATAGAACAATGTGATCATGCCAAAAAACTCATGGAAAAACCACTACAGATACAATTTGAATTGCTTCCAACTCCCATTAATTCACCAAGTCCTGATTACAACCCTTATATTTCCGCTGATGAAAATTTGCTGGTGTTTACATCGAAACGACAGGGAAATATTGGTAACTTCATGGATTATGATGGCTTTCTGACACCTGATATTTACATCTCTCGTAAGGAAAACAACATTTGGAAAAAAGCTAAAAATGCTGGTCCTCCAGTTAATACCTACTTAAATGAAGAAATATCAGGTTTAACCCCTGATGGAAAAGTGGCTTTCTTTTTCTACGCCAACGAACAAGGCAATGCTGATATTTTCATATCTGAAATCAGTAATCTTTCGTTCAAAAGACCAGTATCCGCTGGTAGTTATGTGAATACTGATAACTTTGAAAATGGAGCAACATTCACACCTGATGGAAAGAAACTAATTTTCGCTAGTTCAATGCCTGGCGGTCTAGGAGGGATGGACCTTTATATGAGTTATTTACTTCCGAACGGTGAATGGGGAGAACCCATCAATCTTGGCCCAAATATTAATACATCCCTTGATGAAGATTATCCTTATTTTGCACCCGATGGTAAAACTTTTATTTTCTCATCGAATGGTCATCCAGGCATGGGAGGTTATGATTTATTTAAATGTACGTATGACCCCGAAAAAAACATTTTTTCAAAACCTGTGAATTTAGGTTATCCTGTTAATACACCCGACGACGAATTCACCATCTCTTTTACTCGCTCCATGCGCTATGCTTACATGAGTCTTTTCCGGCCTAATGGCATTGGTGATCTCGATATATACCGCCTTATCTTTTCTAACGTTCCTCCTCCAGCAACTCTCATTCATGGATATGTTCTTACTTCCGACAGTACCCCATATTTTCAGAAACTCCATGCCATGAAGGAACAGTATCATCAGTATAAAACATTATGGGATTCTATTGTGAAAACTTATCCTTCAAAAACTAAGCTTAGTGATATCGAACAATATCATCCTGATGTAGCCGAAACCAAAAAGATGCTTGAAGAGCAATTAAAAAATATGCCTCAAGAGATGATAATAAAACTTTACGATCTGAAAAACAATAACCTTTATGGACAATACAAGCCTTCTAAAACGACAAGTAAATTCATCATTATCGCTGCTCCTGGTGAATATAAAATTGAACTCAACCTGCCACCATACCAACCCATTGAAAAAAAGATAATCATACCAGAAGGAGAAAATTCCGACGTTCCTCAAAAAATTAACCTGGTTCTTACACAATAATCAAATGCTAGAGAATAATCAAATGCCTTTAAAATTAACTCGACCTCTTGTTTTTTTCGATATTGAAGCAACTGGAATTTTGATCCATAAGGATCGAATTATTGAAATCTTTCTACTTCGAATCGACCCCGACGGGAAGGAACATTCCATGCATCAGCTTTTTAACCCCGAAATGCCCATCCCACCAACATCAACAGCCATCCATGGCATAAGAGACGAAGATGTGGCAAATAAGCCTACGTTTAAAGATAAAGCCCATGAAATTCTCCAATTTATTGGCAATGCTGATTTGGCAGGTTACAATTGTCTACGATTCGATGTTCCGTTACTTGTAGAAGAATTTTTAAAGTGTGATATTGATTTTGATGTATCGCAACGACGCATCATTGATGTTATGAATATCTTTCATCGGATGGAACCTAGAAATTTGAGAGCAGCCTACAAGTTCTATTGCAACAAAGATATCGAAAATGCTCACACCGCTCAAGCTGACACCTTAGCAACATGGGAGATTTTTCAAGCGCAGTTACATCGATATGAAAATCAACCCCTACCCCACACCGAATCAGAAATATTTAAGATAGATCTTAACTTTCTTGAGAAACTTAGTCGATTTGATAATAATGCTGATTTAGCAGGTCACATCAAATTCAATGATGATGGCGTTGAGGTTTTTGCATTTGGAAAATACTTAGGTGAAAGTGTCGAGGAAGTTTTCAAACGTGAACCTCAATATTACGATTGGATTATGAAAAGTCAATTTCCCTTAAGCACTAAGCAAGTAGTTACCAAAATTCGTCTTCGCATGTTTAATCAAGGTAATAACACCATCAAATGAAAATTATCTGTATTGGCAGAAATTACATAGATCATGTAAAAGAAATGAACAACAAAATTCCAGAATATCCTGTTTTTTTCGTTAAAAGTGAGAATTCTTTACTTCTTCCTGGAGAAAACTTTCGAATCCCAGATTTTAGCAACGAAATTCATTATGAAGGCGAACTTGTTTTTCGTGTTGATGAAAACATCAAAAATACTTCCGAAGAAGAAGCAATGAAATATGTTAGTGCTGTTACCATAGGCATTGATTTTACTGCTCGCGACATACAAAGAAGATGTATAGAACGAGGCGAACCGTGGGAAATTGCCAAATCGTTCGACGGGTCAGCTGCAGTCGGAAAATTCCTCCCATTTAGTTTATCACAACTTCCCTATCATTTTTCCCTCAAAAGAAATGAGACTATCATGCAGGCATCATCATCCGACCAAATGATCTTTTCTTTAAGTAAACTCATTGCTTATGTATCAAAATTTATGACCCTTTGTAAAAACGACTTAATTTTTACTGGTACCCCTTCTGGTATTGGTAAGGTCGAACGTGGCGATGTTTTGAAAGGTTTCATCAATGACATTCTCCTATTGGAAGTAAAAGTCGTCTAGCTTTGTCATTTTAGTTACTTTTGCAACAAAAAATGGTACGTGTTAGATTTGCTCCTAGTCCTACAGGACCTTTACACATTGGTGGTGTACGAACAGCCCTTTACAACTATTTTTTTGCACGTAAACATCACGGTGTTTTCATCTTAAGAATTGAAGATACGGATCAACAACGATATGTCCCTGGTGCTGAGGAATATATTATAGAGAGTCTTACATGGTGTGGTATTAAATTCGACGAAGGTCCTCATTTGGGTGGTCCTTATGCTCCATACAAACAAAGCGAAAGAAAAGAAATTTACAGACAATATGTAGACTATCTCGTACAACAAGGTTTTGCATATTATGCTTTTGAAACTCCAGAAGAACTCGAAGAATTGCGCAAAAACTATCAAGAAAGGAATCTTACTTTTCAATACGATTGTCGAACACGAAAAAATCTTAAAAATTCTTTGGCTTTACCAGAAAAAATATGGAAAACATGGATTAATGAAGGAAAACCTTATGTGATACGCTTTAAAATCCCCGAACATAAGAATATCATTTTCGAAGATCTCATCAGAGGAAAAATTGAAGTTAGTTCAAATCAGCTCGACGATAAAGTCCTTTTTAAGAGTGACGGCATGCCAACGTATCATCTTGCAAATGTAGTGGATGACCATTTAATGGGCATAACCCATGTTATTCGAGGAGAAGAATGGCTACCATCAGCACCTTTACACGTTCTTATGTACGAAGCTTTTAATTGGGAAATGCCTGCCTTTGCTCATCTGCCTTTGCTACTCAAGCCTGATGGACAAGGAAAACTCAGTAAACGCGACGGCGACAGACTTGGTTTTCCTGTTTTTCCCCTTGCATGGCGAGATCCCTTCACGGGTGAAGAAATCAGAGGTTACCGCGAAGATGGATATCTTCCAGATGCACTGGTCAATTTTCTTGCTTTGCTTGGCTGGAACCCCGGCAACGATAAAGAACTCATGAGTATGGAAGAAATGATCGAACTCTTTTCACTTGACCGTATTAGCAAAAGCGGTGCTCATTTCGATCTACAAAAAGCCAAATGGTTTAATAAGCAATACCTGAACCTCAAAGACAACGAAGAACTCTTGCCTTTTCTACAAAATTACTATCACCAACATCATCAATTACAGCTCGAGCCCGAAATTCTCAAAATCGTCATCTCACTCATGAAGGAAAGATCTGATACTCTCATCGACCTAGCTGAAAAATCTCTTTTCTTTTTTAAAGCACCAACTACCTATAACATTAAAGTTTTTGAGAAATATGTTTTCCAATCTTATGATGAAATACTGTTGATTACAATAAATAAACTTAAGGAGACAAAGTGGAACGAAAGCGAAATAGATCAAACTTTACAAACTATCTTGAAAGAATATCAAATTTCAACGGGAAAATTCTTTAATATTTTAAGACTTGCCATCGTAGGTGACTCATATGGACCGCACCTAGCATCTATATTGCACTTAATAGGCCAAGCTGAAACCATATCTCGAATTGAAAAATTTATCCAAAACACAAAAAATAAACCTTAAATTTGCAAAAACACACACGAAAATGCCATTGATCAGCGCTTTAATTAAGAATGCCATTGAATTCAATAGTAAACTTCCCAAAATCAAGAGACAAAATCCTATCAAAGCACAACAAAAAGTTTTAAAAAAGTTACTCAAAAAAGCTTCGAAGACTGCATTTGGTGAATATTACGATTTCGAAAAAATTTTAAATACACAAGATTTCGAAAAATCATTTAGAGAAAACATTCCTATATTTGACTATAACAAAATACACAACGAATGGTGGTATCGTTCATTGCTCGGTGAAACAGATGTAACCTGGCCTGGAAAAGTGAAATATTTTGCACTCAGCTCTGGCACAAGTGAAGCATCAAGTAAATACATTCCTATTACCAACGATATGCTCAGAGCAATTAAAAAGACTTCTGTCCGAACTTTACTAGCGCTTGCCAATTTTGATATTCCAAAAGACTTTTTTTCTCACAAAATCCTTATGTTAGGAGGAAGTACCCATCTTCAATATAATGGCACTTATTATGCTGGTGACCTTAGCGGTATTACCACTGGAAATATTCCTTTTTGGTTTCAATTTTATTATAAACCTGGTAAGAAAATAAGTCGCGAACGAGATTGGGAAAAAAAATTAGAAGAAATAGTCAACAACGCACCCAAATGGGACATAGGCGCAATTGTTGGTGTTCCTTCATGGTTTCAGATCCTTTTTTTAAAAATCATCGAAAAATACCAACTTAATCATATTCACGAGATTTGGCCCAATCTTACCATATTCACACATGGCGGTGTAAGTTTTATACCATATAAAAAAAGTTTCGAAAAATTACTGGGTAAGCCATTGATATATTTAGAAACCTATCTTGCCTCGGAAGGTTACATTGCTTTTCAGAACAAACCTAACGTCGACTCGATGGCTCTCGTCTACGATAATGGAATTTACTATGAATTTATTCCTTTTAATGATAAAAACTTTGATAGTGATGGCAATTTGGTAGATAACCCTGAAACCATCACACTCAAAGACGTACAACCCAACACCGAGTATGCTATTTTACTTAGCACAGTAGCTGGGGCATGGAGGTATCTCATCGGTGATGTCATTAAATTTACTTCCGTCTTACCTTACGAGTTGCAAATTGTTGGACGCACTAAGCACTATCTAAGTGTTTGCGGAGAACATCTTAGCGTTGAAAATATGACTCGTGCCATCGAGCTTCTAGAGCATGATTATAAAGTTTCTGTTCCCGAATTCACCGTTGCTGCTTTGCCTTACCAAGGTATGTTTATGCATAAATGGTGGCTTGGAACCAATCAACATATTGATCCAGTTGTTGCTGCCAACGCCATAGATAATTACCTTAAAAACCTGAACGACGACTATCGGACTGAAAGACTTGAAGCCATTCGCAAAGTTGAAGTGGAAGTCCTACCTCTCCAATTGTTTTACGATTACTTGAAAAGCATTGGGAAAATTGGAGCACAGATCAAGTTTCCACGCGTTATGAAGAAAAACTTAGAAGATTGGATAGCTTTCGTCGAAAAAAATAAAAATCGGTGAATCCATATATTTCCCTATTCATAGAGGGTTTTATCATAGGACTTGTGGTAGCTATGTCACTGGGTCCCGCATTCTTTACTATTATTCAAACATCTATAGATAAAGGTTTCCGATATGCTATCATTTTTGCAGCCGGAATCGCTTTGAGTGATTTATTCGTTCTTTTACTTTCTTTTCTTGGCCTCTCTTCATTTATCGAAAAAGGGAAAAATGAATTCATCGTTCTTATCATAGGCAGCACTATCCTTATCATTTATGGCATTTATACATTCTTTAAAAAACCCGACATTTTGCTTCGAAGAAAAAGAAATTTACTTAAGCAAGACCTAAAATCCAAACCATCCGTCGTGACACTTTTCATTAAAGGTTTTTTTCTCAATTTGTTTAATCCTGTTGTAATACTTTTTTGGATTAGTGTATCTGGTTATCTAACCCAACGAGCTATAGAAAACCATTTGTATGAATCGGCTTTGTTTTTCTTCGGTGGAATTTTTACCACGATTGTTTCTACCGATATTCTCAAATCTTTTGTTGGATACAAAATCAAAAGATTTTTACGCCCACGTGTGGTTTTAATTTTAAACAAAATTGTCGGAATAATTTTGTTTATTTTTGCTATTATCTTAATTATTGAAAACGTTTATCACATATGAGAAAAAAATGGCTTCAAATTACATCTTTTTTATTCCTATCAATAAGTTTCTTTCTCTGGAACACTGCATGCTCAACTAGGAAAAAGAAAGAAAATTCTACCCTAAAAGATGGTAGTATCCAACAAAATCCTTCTGTTCAAAAGCCCGATTCCCCTTTCACACCCCCCGTGACTAAATACGGTGTTCGTCCTGCTGTTAAATATGGCCCACCTCCTAGTTACGACACCACACAATTACCTAAAGATACAAGCAGGTGAAACAAATTCATGCCGTGAAAAAATACATATTTCCTTTTCTTTTCTTAAGCATATTTTTCGCTTCTTGTTCAAAGGAAAAACGTTCCTATCGTGCAGGTATTAAAATGAAGGAATGGATCAAAGAGATCTCCAATTATACAAAACAAAAAAAACCTGGTTTTATCATCATTCCTCAAAATGGAATTGAACTAGCAACAAAAGAGTTAGATGCCAATAGTGAATTGGATATGGATTATCTCAACCATATCGATGCTCTTACCGTGGAAGAACTTTTTTACTTTAACACTTTTTCACCCGACAGTGAAAGGCTAGCTTTGCTTGATCGTTTGGTTTCCCACAAAAAGATTATTGTCTCTGAGATGGTATCTAACTACCATGACATACCCCATGCTTATCAGCTCAACATGCAACATGGCTTTATACCATTCGTCCGTGGCCCCAATAATTACATGTACGAATACATTCCCGATACCATTGTTCAAGAAAATAATGATAATATTGAATCCATTCAAGAAGTAAGAAATGTCCTCTATTACATAGGTGGTAGCAACAAATTTACTAATAAAGAAGATTATCTTGAATCTATTCGCCAGACCAATTTTGATCTGGTAATCATAGATTTATTTTTTAATGATACTCCTTTAAATTCTGATGATATCAAAGCTCTTCGTCACAAGAAAAATGGTGGTAAAAGACTAGTTATTGCCTACGTTTCCATAGGATCTGCCGAGCGATATCGATATTATTGGAAAAATAACTGGAGATTACATCATCCATGCTTTATCAGAAAACCCTATCCGGGCTATCCCGATGAATATTACGTTAAATTTTGGGATAATGAATGGAAAGAAATTATCATGGGATCGGAAAACAGTTATATCGATAAAATTATCCAAGCTGGCTTCGATGGTGCTTTTCTTGATAATGTGGAGGTTTATTATTATCTTTATTACGATGAATGAAAAAATCTATCAATGACTGATTGGTTTAATGAAAACATAAAGAGTTAATCTTTATGGCATAAACTTATGCAAGAAGTTATACCAATAGTAGTTCAACAATAAATAGTTATGTTACACTAAAATATCTATGGAAAAGGCATAGTTTTAATAGATATTAAACCATCATATTTAAAAAATTTAACTTTTCTAAGTTGCCATATGGTGAATCAAGATTTCAGGCTTTTTCACTATACTTAGAAAAAACCAAAAAAGTCCTAAGTGTGGTCCATCAAATAACTCATTTATAGGGAATTTCAGCTCCAACTCAGAATATTCCAAGCATTTAATGTCGTGCTACATTATTTAAGATAATGAAAAGGTAGGTTATTGTACATTGAAACCAGATCATAAAATCAATTCACTCAATGTAATATCTTTCTTTTAGTTAATGAAAGCAATCCTCGCATTTTCAACTTGGTTTCAATTTCTTAAAAAGATGTGCCAAAATGCAAAGCATAAAGAAAAATTTCTTTTTCATAAAACAAAATTGTTTAGCTATTTACATATTTAGCAACTTCATTAAAAAAGTGATTAATGAGGATCTATATTTGCGAAAAAGAGGGCTATGAAAAAACAGTTTTTTTTAGTATGGGTTGCATTATTTTTAAATGCTTATTCCCAAAATGTTGGCATCTCTAATAGCGTAATTGTGCCAGACCCGAGTGCAATTCTTGAGCTCAGATCCACCACAGGTGGACTTCTAATTCCTCGCATGACCACAGCACAACGCAATGCCATCACCAGTCCAGCTCATGCATTGCTTATCTACAACACAACATCCAATTGCTATGAATGGTGGAATGCTAATTTGAGTCAATGGCTATCTTTTGCATGTGA
Source organism: Bacteroidales bacterium (assembly GCA_026418905.1). Taxonomy (NCBI): domain Bacteria; kingdom Pseudomonadati; phylum Bacteroidota; class Bacteroidia; order Bacteroidales; species Bacteroidales bacterium. The sequence goes on from JAOAAK010000038.1 coordinate 34,839, forward strand.
GTGTACTGTTCCACAACAACCCAACGCACTCCCCGCCACCAATATCACAAGCAACTCTTTCCATGCTCAATGGAGTGCCGTGCCTGGCGCTACTGGCTACTATATTGACGTGGCTTATAATTCAACGTTTACCAATTTTGTATCAGGATATAATAATTATAATGCCGGCAACAACACATGGATTCTCTTATCAGGATTGCCCTGCAACAGAAACTACTATTACAGAGTAAGAGCATATAACAGTTGTGGCACAAGTGCAAATAGTGGAACTATTACTGTATATGTTCCTTGCAAAGGTTCCTGCTATACCCTCGGACGCTCTGGAGACGATGTAGGAACTGCTATGATCAACACCCTTGATGGTGGATACCTGCTGATGGGAAGAACAAATTCCTCAGGTTTTGGCTCTAACGATAACTTAATGATGAAATTGGATCATAATTTCAATATTTCATGGTCTAAAGTTATAGGTGGTACAGCATCTGACGAAGGCTTGAGCATGATAGCAACTCAATTATCGGATCAAAATTTTTTTGGAGCAGGACATACTTATTCCTTCGGAGCAGGAGGTTTGGATTTTTTTATCTATAAATTCACCCCCACGGGACAAAGGCTTTGGTCCTATACAATTGGAGCTAGCTCAAATGATTTTACCTATGGTGCAAGTGCAGTTTTAGATGACGGTAGTGTTGTCTGGGGAGGATCTATGGCAGCAGTCGGACCTGGGCTACAGGATGCAGTTATTTTTCGAATGGATAACAATGGAAATATTTCAACATCTCTTTACTTTGGTGGAACGCATAATGAAGGTTGTGAAGCCATTTGCAAAACATCAGATGGTGGTTATATTATAGCAGGCAATACCTGGAGTTTTGGAGCTGGCAATCAGGATGGTTATGTTGCGAAATTCTCATCCGCAAACACCTTGCAATGGGCTAAAGCGTACGGTGGACCTGGAAATGAGAGATTTTGGTCCATGAAACCAACTAACGATTTAGGATACATTTTGTGTGGTTATACAGATAGTTATGGTGTTGGATCTTTCGATGTGTGGGTGTTAAAAATTGATGGATCTGGAAATCTTCAATGGGCAAGAACCATTGGAGGACCATCGTCCGAAGAAGGTTATCATGTTATCCCTACCAACGATGGAGGCTACCTCGTGGTTGGTTATACCAATTCATTCGGCGCCGGGGGACAAGATGCCTATGTTGTTAAGCTTTCCTCAACTGGAGCTTTAAACTGGACTAAAACTATAGGTGGAACAGGAAATGAATGGTTTCAAACTGTCATTTTAAATAATTCAACAGGAGAATACATTGCCTTAGGTACTACCAATTCATTCGGCTCAGGAGGCAATGATATTCTCCTTGTCCGGCTTGATCCTAATGGTAATATTTGTACCGATTGTGAATCAGGATCTGGTGGAAACCTTACAACCAGTGCACCAACTGTGAACAACTTTACACCTACCACCGGTACTCCTGCCTACACTAGACAAGCAAACGGAAACGACGCTACATTTTTCAGCGATTTTAGAATTCGCTGTAATTACTAAAAAAATAATTAATCGCATGATATATTTAACCGTAAAACACAATTGGAAGGTACCCTTCCAATTGTGTTTTATTCTTATGTTAATCTATGACCAACAAACGACCTAAGAAATGAAGTTTATTGAACAATTTTGCCTCATACAATGATATTTTTTTTATACTTTGAAACGAAGCAAGCAATTAAAAGATAATTTGTATCTCACAAATAGTCTAAAATTGAAATTTCTGCTACGATACGAAAAGAATCAAAAAATCAAATAATACCTCTTTGCATACAATTATGGAAGACAAAAATCATGGCAACAGTTTTTTTATTAGAATTGAATTGATCACCATTTGGCTCAAGATGAATGCGTCATACGACAAGGTCTTCTTTTGAAAAGAGAAAATATTTGATAAACTAAGCACAAAAATAGGCATCATATCACTTATGTGATGAGTTCGAGATATTGTAAAGAATTTTTTATACAGAAAAAATTATATTTTACTAATCATACAAAACCACACCATTGATAAGGCGTTCTTAACTTCATGTATGATTTTACAAAATGTCATTTATAAAAATAATTCTCCATAAAACAAAACAATCCATTCATTTGATTTCCATACCAGTAACGAGTAGTAAAAAACTAACGTTTTTGTTAAATTTTATTAAATTTGAAAAAAAAATGAAAAAAACATTTTTTTTAATCTGGATTGGATTCCTTTTAAATCTTTATTCCCAAAATGTTGGCATCTCTAATAGCGTAATTGTGCCAGACCCGAGTGCAATTCTTGAGCTCAGATCCACCACAGGTGGACTTCTAATTCCTCGAATGACCACGGCACAACGTAATGCTATTACCAATCCAGCTCATTCATTGCTTATCTACAAC
>JAOAAK010000039.1 GCA_026418905.1 Bacteroidales bacterium
AGATGTGTATAAGAGACAGATGCTTACCTTATCAAATTAAATGAAAAAAATGAGGTTATAAAAAAATACCAACTTACTGGATTGAGTTCGTTGGCTGCCGATCCAACAAAGTGTAAAAGGATATTTGGTTGTGGATTTGCAAACTACATCTATAAGATTGATAATATTTCAGTTCAAAGAATCCTCTCCGTTAAACCATCGACCAATCCTAAAAATGGAACTTCAGCCTTTTTGTTGACAATTAAAATTAAAAACAACACCAAATCGAACATAAACCTAATGTATATTGAATCGATTACTGCAAATTACGAAACAATTCATCAGCAGAACAGCAGCGAACACTTAAAAAAAGTAAAATACGTCAACTCGATGATTATTAATAATCAAGAAAATTTAGTTAAAGCAGATATAAAGGGAATTACTGACGATCCTCTTTTATTTCCTCACAGGGAAAGCATTTCTATGTATGAGGGCTATCCTCCGTCTATCTTTATCAAAGCATTAACTGAAGGAAGTAGCCTAAGTGTAGAAAATCTTAATGAATTGACTGTAAGATACCCTGTTTCGATGAAATCAAATGAAGAAAAGACTTTGGAAATGATAATTGGTTATACTTTTGAAAAGGAATTTTCTTCAATTAATCAGATTATAAAAGAATTATCAATGAAGTCTTCATGTGTTACTCAAAAAAAAGATTTCTATTTCGAATCTGTATACTCTGGCAATTGGTTGAAAATATTACCCAAATTCGAAAATGAAACGGATATTCAATTAAGGCAGGAGTTGGTATGGCATGCTTATAACCTCGAAGCCATGGCAACATATAGCGAATTTTACGATGAAACAAAAATTCCTCAAGGCACAATTTATGATTATGACTGGGGAATGCATGCAAGTGCCCGCGATAATTTTCAACACGCTCTACCACTAATATATTACAATCCCTCTCTTGCTAAAAGTGTATTAAGATATATGCTAAAGCGTACTACTCCTTGGGGAGAAATAAGACTGATTGAAATGGGTAATGGTTATGCCAACAATTATAGTTATTTTACAAGTGATCAACAACTTTTTTTCTTTTTACTTTTATCAGAGTATTTACGGGTTACACATGATTATGAATTTTTATCAGAAGAGGTGCAGTGCTACCCTGTTACCAATATGAACAAAATTAAGATAATTGAATTTGTGGAAAAATGTTATACTTTTTTACGTGATGAAATAGGCACAGGCGAGCATGGTTTAGTAAGACTAATGAATTCTGATTGGAACGATGCTGTTTATTATGTAGAAAATGCACCATACAACAAAGTTCTTTATTCCGGTGAATCACACATGAATTCAGCAATGGCTATTGTTATACTCGGTTCACTCATAACAGAGTTGAAACATGCAGTGAATTTTGCTTCAATAAACCAAACAAAAACTAATATTCAAAATTTAATCAGAAGTATGGATCTGTTCCGTACCAAAGTATTAAAGGCATTTATGGACGACTTAGGTGAACTGGCCTTTTCGCGCCGCATGTATTTTAATGGACGATCATATGGAGATGAAAATATGTTTCTTGAACCACAGGGCTTTATGATGCAAATACCTGAGTTGACTATCGAACGAAAAAAAGCTTTGTATGATGAAATGAGAAAAAGAATATATAAGGGAGAAAAGCTTGGCGCTAGACAACAAGAAAATCCTGAATTCGAAGGAGAGGGATGGGAAAAGGGCTCTCGAGAAAATGGAGGTTTTTGGTATTCTCTAAATGGACCAGTAATAGTTGGGGTTTCTCAGTTTGATAAAATTGAAGCAAAACGGTTGCTTAAAATGATGTCGCTTGATAATTTTTCAAAAGAATTTCCTAAGTATTGGTCATCATACTGGTCCGCAAGTGATAATGTTGAATCTTCCTTAATAATTGAAGAAGGTTTACCAGATCAAACATGGACCTATTCATCAATACCTGTCTATTGTGCACATCCACATGCTTGGTTTTTGTATTGTTATTATAGAATCAATGAATGAAAAATATTACAATTCCTCCAATTATGGTTGTATTTTAACATAATATTTTCATACCTTTACCAGATACCAATTATAAAAATATGAAGATGCTACACAAACCTGAAAACCGACATTTCCATGGGAGGAAAAGTTGGTTTAAGCTATCATTTTTTTTCATGGGGATAGTATCGACCATTTGGTTTTTGATACGTGTAATACCCAAACCTTCGAGAGCCACCTATCCATGC
>JAOAAK010000040.1 GCA_026418905.1 Bacteroidales bacterium
GATGTGTATAAGAGACAGCCCTAATACACCTAAGTATTTGCATACTCTTCGCATGCCTCCATACAGACGTGTAGACATTGGATTTTCTCGTTCGCTTCCATTTAAAAAAATTCAAGCATGGGCAACCTTGGAAGTTTTTAACCTTCTTAATATCAGTAACACCATCTCTCATCTCTGGGTTATGGATGTTAACGGACGTCGATATGCTGTGCCCAATTACCTTACACCTCGACTCATTAATTTGCGTTTCATAGCAAATATGTAATCATGAAGCACCTATTAAGCATTTTTTTTTCCAGCTTAAGTTTATGTGTTATATCCCAAAATCAGGTACTGAGGCCACCCATTGGGACATATTCACAACCTGAAGATGCTGAAATTAAGCTTACTCTTATTGCTCGTTTTCAGAGCTATGAAAAATCTACAAAAGACAACATGGATTTCTATGATCCTGATATCGTTTCACCTAAATCGGTTGCTTTCTTAGAAGAAAAAGGGAAAATTTACATCAACAGCTTAGAAGGCTTTTGTACGGTAGTTTATGATACTAAAACGTTTAAGAAGCTAAAAACTATTCGTCATGAATTTACATTAAAAGATCAAAATTTGTTTATTGAAAAGAATTGTTGGAACTATGTTTTTAGAAATGCACCTGGTGATATAAATGTTTTTCAAGGAAAACCTGTTGAGATGTGTTTTTCTCATAATAAGAAATACCTATGGGTTACTTATTATCGTCGTAGTTACGATACATATAGTATTAATCCTTCAGCCGTAGCTATCATTGACACAGATAAAGACAGTATAATACGAGTCATGATGACTGGCCCGATCCCGAAGATGATAACAGCCTCGCCCGATAATAAATACATTGCCGTTACTCATTGGGGTGATAATACAGTAGGAATTATTAATATTTCCTCTAGCGAAGTAAAAGATTTTTTTCATGAAAGATTACTCGTAGTTGATTACCAGTCTCATTACACCCCAACGATGGGACAAGAAGTTGATCGAGACAAAAATTGCGGCCTCTGTCTACGTGGAACTGCCTTTACTACCGATGGTAAATATTTGCTAGTGGGCAGGATGGGTGGTGGTGGAATTGCTGTTTTTGAGACTCGTCACTGGAAATATCTTGGGACTATTTTTGGAACCCGACCTAACGTAAGACATTTGATTGTTACCTCAAAATGGCTTTACCTGACTTCCTCACGAACAGGTTTCGTTCAGAAAACCTCCATCGAAAATTTTCTAAAATTTGCACTTGATAGTAATCAAAAAAATAAAACATATCATCAATGGCAAGAAGTGTATGCTGGAGCAGATCCTCGAACTATGGTACTTTCCCATGATGAAAAATATATTTTCGTCGCTTGTAATGGCAGTAGTAGTATTGCAGTCATTCGAAACAAAGATATGAAAAAAATAGCCGAGATTCGAACTAATTCTTTTCCCGTAGGTCTAGCTATTAGAAAAGGTGACTTTACACTCATTTCTACTTCTCAAGCACATCCTGGTGTTGGTGGTGGTAATTCTGTCAATGTTTTTTTTGTAAAATATAGATAATTTTTCTTTTTTGTTGAAAGAAATTTTTATTTTTGTGTCATGAAAATCAAATTAGATTATAATTTCATCATTTATTTCATCCTTTTCTTATTTCATGGTATTATTATCGCCCTTATTCTCTTGTTTTTACTTAATCAAACCAAAAAACAATACGAATATCGTCTCTACAGTGCTGCTCAATCTGTCGGATGTATTGTTCATCAGAAACTAATCAATGATGCATATCAAAATATTGAACAAGACATTATCGAATATGATTCTCTTCTTCAAAAGGCCAATCGAATAGCTGCCATTCATGAGGTGACTTACGTCTACGTTCTAATCATGAGAAATGATTCAATTTTTTTTGTTATTTCAAGTTATCTCCCTGAGGATATTCATAATGATCTCGTTACTTATTTTATGGATTACTATGTCGAAGCCCCACCTATTTTTAAAGAAGTATTTTTAAATAAAAAACCTGTTACATACACCAATATCATTGATTCTTGGGGTTCCTTCTATACTATCATTCTTTACCGCGAAACTCATACTGGTCATCCTTATCTTCTTTGTGCAGACATAGATAACACAGAAATAAAAAATAAGCAATTCACCATTATAATTCTAATTCTTCTATTCTTCGGAATAGTCATGATACTGATTTTCCTTTTTATTATCCATCGGGAAAAGATTAGGATAAAAAAACAAATAATTCAAAACGAGGAAAACCTTTAACTTTGTTTTACACAAACTTTTATGAAAGCATGCATTTGAAGAAATTGATTTTGCTGGTATATTTTCTAATAGCCCTTTTTTTTTCTTGCCAGAAAGAAAAGATTCACGGTGATATCAGTCAAATGAAATTTTCCAATGATACTATCGTTTTCGATACTGTTTTTTCCACTGTTGGCAGTACAACACGATGGATTAAAATTTTTAATTTAAGTCAGCAGACACTCCGGATTGAACGTATTTATTTGAGTCATGGAACAAGCAGTCAGTTTAGAATTAATTTGAACGGACTTAAAGGTGTTTACTTTGAAAATTTTGAAATACTACCTCGAGACAGCGTGTATTTATTTGCTGAAGTTACAGTTGATCCTACCAATGATAAAAGTCCATTTATTGTTGAAGATTCAATCATTTTTGAAACCGCCGAAGGAATCAAAAAGCTTTTTCTAGTAGCTTTTGGTAAAAATGCTTATTTTCACTACCCTACCCATCCGCAAACTAATTATCTACCAGCATACTCATTAGTTTCCGGCACATGGAAAAATGATAAACCTCATGTCATTTATGGTTATGCCGTAGTAGATGAGGATTGCACTCTTGTTATTCCGGCAGGGACTAAGATCTATATGCATCACAATGCTGTATTATGGGTTTACAAAGGTGGTACATTAAAAATTCTCGGAACTCCCACTCAACCTGTGATCATTCGAGGCGATCGTTTGGATCAATACTATCGTGATTTGCCTGGGATGTGGGGAAAAATATGGCTTTCAGCTGGAAGCATAAACAACGAAATTCATTATGCAGACATCCGCAACGGACGAATTGGTATACAAGTCGATACTATCGGGAACTCACCCAATCCAACACTGACCATGAGCAACACCATATTAACCAATTTTAGCACGGCAGCTTTCGTAGCACAAGGTTCCAAAGTATATGCCTATAACTGTGTCTTTGGAAACGCTGGTTACTTTTCCATTTTGCTCAATATTGGTGGAGACTATATATTTAAACATTGCACTGTGGGAAACTTCTGGACCACTTCAACTCGAACAACACCCGCTGTTTTGTTAAACAATTATTACAAAGACATCAATGGTAATTGGCAAATACGAGACTTACATCAAGCTTATTTTGGTAACTGTATCATTTATGGAAATCTGGAAAATGAAATCGGTCTTGACAAGTTCCCATCCCAAGGAGCTTTCAATTATACCTTTGATCATTGCCTTGTGAAGACCAAACTTACTCCTGCCGGATACAACTTTAATCAATGTCTATTCAATCAAGATCCTTTGTTTTACAGAACTGATAGTACGAAATTATGGTTAAAAGATTTATCACCTGCCATCGACAAGGGAGATCCTCTTATTACGGGTCCCATCGGATCAGATATCCTAAATAACCCACGTTGGGTGGGAAGTTTTCCCGATCTTGGAGCCTACGAAAAAACACCTTAAGGTTTTCTCTTCAATAAAACAATAACTTTTTAGTTTTATTAAGATCTTTGGTGGTGATTATTTTTTTCTCGATGTTTTTCTATTAGATTTCGAAGTTTTAGCTTGTTTTCTAGCAGAAGTTTTGGAAGTTTTTCTCTTCTTAGAAGAAGGTTCAGATGCCTTTAATTGCTTTTCTTCTTCTTCTTGAAATTTTTCTTTGGTATCCTCTTTCTTTGCGGATGAAGAAAGTGTTTTACCTCTTGTTGTTTTCTTTACTGAAGTTTTTGAAGTTTTTCTTGTTGATGGTTTATCCGTACTTGTTTCATGTTCAGATTCTTCTTCTGAAGATAATTGATCAATTGCTTTAGTGGTTTCAATATGTTTGATAAACTCAAATTTTGCAATACGCAAAGCAAAGTCGCTGAGAACATTCATATAATTGATATAGGCTTCATACGGTGATCCGTAAGGATTAAAGTACTTATGCACGTCACCGTCTGCAAACCATTTTGTGCACATATAATAAAAATGATCAGAAGTTTGAAGTCTTAGCCAATCCCGCTGAAGCTGCTCCAGCTCATCTTTAGCCAACACTGTCGAATCAGGACCAAGATAGGAAGAGTATTCTTCGAAAGTTTTACGGATTTTTTTCATTTCAAGAGTAAAACTATACAAAGAATTAAAGGCATCTTCTTGAAGATCGTTACCAAGCCATGCCGTAAGATCTCGTTCTTCATCAGCCCATGAGATTGGATATGGAACATGGATAGGCGAAATGGGTTGCAGATGGTTAGCAACTTCAGTTGGAGTAGCAAAAACGAAATCGGAATGTGCGAAAACAAAATGTGGTAAGGCACGCATAAAATCAAAAATACCAGTTTCAGGCCACTGATGTTCCCCAAATGTTTCGTAATCCATAAATAGATTGACAACTTCTTCTCTTTTATCAATTTGATTGAGCCAAGCTACGTACTTTTCTGCTGTCAATGGCCACTGATCCCAATCTCTATTAGAAAATCTGAAAGCAATATCGTCACTTAAACGGAAATTCTTCAAAAGCAACTTAAGCTTAGGATTTCGAACGTTGTAGTAAAGATAGTTGGGACTGCGCCAACCTAAAATATGTTTTGCTCCTTCCGTTAGCATAATATCATAACCAAGGTTGTAAACAGTTTCACCAATGTAATCAGAATAGATAAGTTCAGTATTTCGAAAAGCAGTACTTTTATAACCAATCAATTCTTGAAGTATTTGTTGCTGCTTGTGAACTTGAGAAGCAAATTCTTCTTCATCTTTAAGCACTACAAGAGAATGACTATATGTTTCTGCCAAAAACTCAACACAACCAGTTTCTGCAAGTTGCCGAAAGCTTTCAATCACTTCGGGAACATAGTCTCTAAATTGTTCCAAGGCTACACCTGATATAGAAAAACTTACTTTAAAACGTTCCCCATATCGTTGAATTAGTTCAAACAGAAGTTGGTTCATAGGAAGATAACATTTCTTCGAAACTCTCTGTAAAATGTATTTATTCTGAAAATCATCGTAATAATCATGACGATGCCCAATATCAAAAAAACGATATTTTCGTAGTCTGTATGGTTGATGAACCTGGAAATAAAAGCAAATATATCTCATGGTTGTTTATTTTTTAAAGTTTGATATATTTCAATAATCCGGGATGCAGCATTGTCCCACCGAAGTTGTTCCACTTCTTCTTTTCCAAATCTTTCAAACATAATAGGGATAGCTTTGTAGTTGAGAACACCATGTATGGCGTCGGCTATTGCATCTATATCCCAAAAGTCGACTTTGATAGCATGGTTCAAAACTTCAGCCACACCAGATTGTTTCGAAATGATGACAGGAACACCTATTCGCAAAGCTTCTAGAGGAGAAATCCCAAAAGGCTCTGAAACACTAGGCATTACGTATACATCCGAAAAAGCATACATCAAATCCACATCCTCACCACGTAAAAAGCCAGTAAAATGAAATTTATGACCAATCCTGTAACGAGCAACCATTTGCACGATGCGATTAAACATGTCGCCGCTACCAGCCATTACAAACCTTACATTTTCATCCTTTTGCAATACTTTTCTAGCAGCTTCTACAAAATAATCTGGACCCTTCTGAAAAGTGATACGTCCTAAAAAGGTAACAACTTTCTCAGGAAATGGCTTTTGGAGGCGACCTGCTAATTTTTTCTGAAAAGCATCTGCCCCATTATGTACGGTGGTTATTTTAGCAGGATCTATATGGTAACGTTCAACTACAATTTTCTTGGTCCAATTTGAAACGGTAATTATATGATCAGCTTTTAACATTCCTTCTCGTTCAACGTCATAAACAGCTTGGTTGATGTTTTCACCAGAACGGTCAAATTCAGTAGCATGCACATGGATAACAAGTGGTTTACCAGAAACTTCTTTGGCAGCAATACCTGCAGGATATGTTAGCCAATCGTGGGCATGAATAACATCGAAATCCTCTTTACTTGCAAGAGCACTTCCTATCAAGGCATAACGAGATATTTCAAAAAACAGATTAGGTCCGTATGAACCAGAAAAAGTATATTTGAAAGAAAAAATACTATTTGTCTGAAATTCTTCTTTCAGTTGCTTAAAATCAAGCATAGAATAGTTTTCGGGAGAAACATAAGGAATCACATGCGAAGCAATTTGCATGAATTTAACGTTTTTCCAGTATTCTTTGAGTTCTCCTTGTTCAATATCGATCACAATGTCCGAGGCATTAATTAACCTCCATCCCGATTGATCTTCATCCCCATACAAACGAGGTACAACAAAAATAACTTGACATTGTTTTTTTGCTAAAGCTTTAATTAAACCATAACATGCTGTTCCTAAGCCACCAGCAATGTGAGGAGGAAATTCCCAACCAAACATGAGTATTCTCATGGTAACGATTTTAATTGATCAATGATGTATTTTATTCGCATGACTTCGGCAACACTCCATGCTTGTGAAATGGCACCACCAGGTTTATGAGGTGGATCACCTGAAAAAACTTCCCCAATGGTTCCTACACCGTGTTCAAAAAGAGTGGGTTCCATGCCATAATATATCCGCTCTAGTTCTGTGATTGCATTTTTCTTATAAATTTTAGCATATGCATCAGCATAAGCACCTAACAACCATGGCCAAACCGTTCCCTGATGATAAGCTAAATCTCGTTGTTTGATGGGACCTTCATAAGTTCCCTTATAACCTTCATCGTTCGGACTTAAAGACCTAATCCCATAGGGGGTTAATAACTCGTTTTTTACTTTTTCAATAATCAATTGTTGAATTTTTTCACTAAGAGGTGAATATGGCAGGGAAGCAGCAAAAAGCATATTGGGACGTACTTTCCAATCTTTATAATCATAAAAAACATAATCGGCAAGATAGCCACGAGATTTATCCCAAAAAGTTTCCTTAAAGGAAATGGGAATTTTTTTATAAATATCGTTCCATTGGGAAATGGTTTCTTGATCTTGTACTTCCTCAGCTAACTCAAGTAAAAAGCCAATGGCATTATACCATAGAGCATTGATTTCTACTACTAACCCCGGTCGTTGTGTTACTGGAACACCATCCACAATAGCATCCATCCATGTCAGTGCTTTTCCAGGCTGGTAGGCAAAGAGCAAACCGTTTTCTAACATATAAATGCCTTCAGCTTTTCCACTACCCAGTCCATTTAGTATGTTTCTCAGGATGACACTATAATCTTTCCAGATTTGTTTCTTGGGAATATTGCCCATCAAATGCAATTGTTGAAGAGACCAGAAGAACCATAGTGGTGCATCTACACTGTTGTATACAGCTTTTCCACCCTTACCAACGTTAGGAAATAAAGGTCCTTCCAAATCGTCGAGCATAGTTTTTATCACATCCTGAAAAATTTTAGTTTTTCCCCGAGTTAATGTAAGACCAGGCAAGGAGATGAACGTGTCCCTACCCCATCGCCCAAACCATGGATAACCCGCAATAATCTCTGTTTTTCCATCTCGAGACACTATGAATTGATCAGCTGCATTAATTAAACAGTTTTCGTAACTATTCCTTGGCGTACGTTTCCTCAGTTCCATGGAGTATGCTACCGATATTTTGTTGGGATCAATGGGAGTAATACCAACGGATAAATAAAGTGGACTTTTTTTCACGAGGTTAACTTCAAAATATCCTGGCGTGTAAAGGTCTTCATGACCTTCATATCCTCGCTGTAATTCTTTGATGTACTCGAAATTATACCACCAATCAGGAGCATGAATGTATTCTACTTCACGAGAAAATTGAAAATGAAGGTAACTATAACCTACATACATCCGTAGTTTAATACCACCCGGTATTTTAGTGTATTTTTTTTCTACATATGTATTAGCTTTTGATAAATGATGTCTTTGGCGATATGCAAGAAAAGGACGTATACGTATCTTTGTAGGGCTATGTGCATCCAATAATGTGTAACGAATGATCAACCTATCATCAGATGCAAGCATCATTTCCTTCTTAAGTTGAACCCCGCCTACTCTATAATACAAAGCTGGTATGGGATCCGACTCAAAATCAACCAAATACTTATGACCCCTTGGATACCATGTATCTCCGGCAAATTTATGCAAAGCAAGATTGAATTCTGCTTCATGCTGAATAATGGTTTCATCTAGAGTAGAAAGCAACACATGTAGTTCATCGTCGATGGCAGGTTGAGGACATATTAGTAAACCATGATATTTTCTTGTATGACACCCTATGATGGTGGTACAAGCAAACGAACCTGAACGATTAGTGCGTATAAGTTCTCGATTTAGAGCATATTCGAGATTGGTTAACTGAGATTTTTCGAATCGTAGATAGCTCATAATCTGCAAGAATTTATTTACAAAATTACGAATTTAAATCATTTCCGAACCTATAAATTAAGTTGAATTAATAAAAAAATTAAACGATTTTTTTGTTAATGATTTTTTAAACGTTTTTGAATTAAAATTCGCATTAAAATAAAAATTTAACTTTGCCAAACATTTGAAAAGCATGAAAAATGTACTTCAATTCATACATGCGATCATTTTTACGAGTTACATCTCTTGCCAACCAACTAATTGGACTCTTTCTCAATGCATAGAGTACGCTTACAATCACAGCTTAGATTTACAGCTACAACAAATTAATACCCAAATCTTACTTGCTCAAAAAAAACAAGCTTTATATTCATTTCTACCTACCCTTTCAGGAAATTTTTCCCATGCTTATCAATATGGAAGAACCATCGACCCATTTACCAACGAATTTGCTCTCGAAAATGTTCAAACCGACAACGTATACCTTTCTGCTGATCTTTTACTTTTTCAAGGATTTAGACTGATCAATCAATGGAAAAAAAGCAAGTTGGAATATGAAAACGCACAAATATCAACCGAGATAAGAAAACAGGACATTGCCCTTGCCATAGCTACAGCATATCTTCAAATACTTTTCTATACGGAGGAATATCGAAGATCTCTCAAATCATTAGAAATTACTCTTCAACAGTTGCAAAAAGTTCGCATAGCTTTCGAAGCCGGACAAGTACCTCGAGATAATTTGGTTCAAATGGAAGCTCAACTTGCCACGGAAGAAGCTCAGCTACTAAACTTTCAAAATCAACTCCAGCTAGCCAAACTTACATTGCGACAACTGATGAATTTACAAGACACAACAGGATTTACCATTGTAATTCCCGATGCTATTTCGCTTCAAGACACTAACCTACTTTTAAATTACACAGCTGAAAGCATATATCAACTGGCATTACAACATCATCCCCTCATTTTACTGGCAAAAAATAACATTCAACTTGCCATTTATGATCTTAAAATTGCTCGTTCTTCACTTTATCCCGTACTTCGCATATACAGTTCTTACGGAACAGGGTATTCATCTGCCCGAAAACAGCTCAGTGATATCACCGTATCAGGATTAGACACGGTTGGAATCACCACTGAGTCACCGTCTGAATATGTTCTTATGCCATCGTTCAGCTATTCCTATGAAGTTATACCTTTCCGTAATCAATGGGAAGACAATCTCAACAGAAGTATTGGACTGACTCTCTCAATACCACTATTTCATCAATTTTCAGCCAGAACAAACATTTCCATAGCCAAACTCAACCAACAAAATAGAATTGTTCAACTCGAACAACAGCAGTGGGAATTGAAAAAAAATATTGAAAAAGCTTTTTATGATGCTCTTGCCGCTAAAGCTAATTATAAAGCAGTATTAAAACAATCAATGGCTCTTGAACAGGTTTTTAATTCAACACAAATTCGCTTTGAGACGGGTAAAGCTACTCCTTTCGAATACAATGATGCAAAAATGAAATTTCAACAATCTCTTTCAGATCTCAATAAAGCTAAATTTGAATTAATCTTTCGCATTAAAATCCTTGAATTTTACATGGGGAAAGAATTAAATATATGAAAATAAAAAGAAAATGGTTCATATGGGGGGGAATCACATTGTTAATCCTTTTGATAGTTTTAAGACGTTTTCAAGTCATTGGTTCCCCACCTGGTATTAAAGTTGCCGTTGAGGAAGCTACATTACGTAATATTTATGAAACCGTTTCCGCTTCGGGCAAAATACAACCTGTCAAAGAAGTAAAAGTGAGCCCCGACGTATCTGGTGAAATCGTAGAAATTTACGTCAAAGAAGGGCAAACCGTAAAAAAAGGTGACCCCTTAGTTCGAATCAAACCAGACCTATACAAAGCTAATTTCGATCAGGTTTCTGCCAACGTGCAAGTTCAAAAAGCTAATTATCTTAATAGTGAAGCAAGGCTAAATCAAGCAAAATCACGTCTGATCACTTTGGAACAGGCATATCTCCGAAGTAAAACTCTTTTCGAAAAAGGTGTCATCAGTCAGGCCGAATATGATGAGGCATACATGCAATATTTGGTAGCAAAGGCTGAAGTTGAAGCAGCTAATCAGGCATTAGAAGGCGCAAAGTTTGCCTATAGAGGAGCACTAGCATCTTTGAACGAAGCTTCTAACAACCTAAGCAGGACCATTGTGTATGCTCCTCTTGATGGTGTAATAAGCAGATTGTCGGTTCAAGTTGGTGAACGAGTTGCTGGAGCTTCTCAATTTAGTCCTGGAACAGAAATTCTTCGCATTGCTGATCTGAGTATCATGGAAGTTCAAGTTCAAGTTAACGAAAATGAAGTTGTTCGAATTCATGTAGATGATACTGCCCATATTTACGTTGATGCTTATCCCCGACAAATTTTCAAAGGTAAAGTTACCGACGTAAGCCTTTCAGCTATTAATTCCACTCAAATTACTACCGCTGAACAGGTTCCCAATTTTCAAGTTAAAATTCGTATTCAAACGAGCGATACTACCGATCAAAAATTGTTATTCAGACCTGGCATGAGTGCCACGGTAGATATTTTTACCCACGTGGAAAAAAATGCGCTGACTGTACCTATTCAAGCTGTCACCAGCCGAAGCGATCTCGAAAAGGATTCTAACAATTCTCATATACCCAACGAATATGTATTTGTTGCTGAAAATAATAGAGCCATTTTACGAAAGGTAAAAACAGGAATTCAAGATCAAAAGTATATTGTCATTCAGGAAGGGATCAAGCAAGGTGAAAAAGTGATTGTTTCTCCTTATTCCGCTATTTCTAAAATCTTAAAAGACGGATCTCGTATAAGAATTGTAGATAAAAGCAAACTTTTCGAATAACATGAGAAAGTTTATTCTTCACTTCGAGACATCAGGTATTCCATCCAGCTTCGCTATAGGCGAAAAAAATGGTCAGGTATGGCAATGGGAATTACCTTCAGAATCATCTAATTCTTCTGTCTTATTACCCTTCCTCGATGCTGCTTTCAAACAACTAGAGATTAATCGGGATTATCTTCTTGCCATCTCTTTGTCCAAAGGCCCCGGTTCATATACGGGACTACGAATTGGAACAAGTACTGCCAAAGCACTTTGTTATGCTTGGGATATCCCACTCATCACTATACCCACACTTTTTATTATGGCAAAAGGGATGCAACAACTTGCATGTTCCGAAAAAGATTTGTTGATTCCCATGATAGATTTTCGCAGGATGGAGGTTGTTTATGCAGTTTTCGATAAGAACTTAAACCTTATCAAGCCTCAGACCAACATCATACTTGATGAACATAGCTTTGAAGAATTCAAAAATTATAATCTCATTTTAGGTGGTAGCGGTTCTCGCAAAGCACGCCTAAATTTCAAACACTCACAAATACAATTTGCCGATCTTATCGTACCTCAAGCAAAAGATGCTATTTCTCAAGCATTCATTTTGTTTGAAGAAAAAACATTTGCCGATGTGGCATATTTTGAACCGGATTACGGAAAAGAATATCTTGCTAAAAAAAGTAAAGTCAAAGGTTTATTTTAATTTCTAGTATTTTCTCTAAGTTTATGTATGGTATAACATTGTTTTTTTCACAAATTTGTAAAAATAAAATATAAGCTCATGCAAAAAAGCATCATGTTGATTTTGTTAGGGGTGTTACTTTCAGTTTCATGCCAACACTCTCGACACAAATTAATGAACTGCGGCAAACTCAACACAGATACCTTTCTATTGGATGAAGACACCATCCTCACGCCCTACTACCTTCCATCCACATGTGGTCAAAAAAAACAATTTCCTACCTTGATCCTCATTGATCCTCAAGGCAAACCTGAAAATCAAATGCTTTCTTACATTTCTCTTGCTGAAAAACACCAATTCCACCTGATAGGCTTTAAATCCTATCAGAATGGAAAAAATACGATTGAACTCATAAATATCTTCACCCATTGGTGGAAAAGGGCACAAGAAATTTTTCCCATAGATACTTCACGAATCTATATGGCTGGTTTTTCAGGCGGAGCCAGGTTTGTTACTTTACTGGTGCAAAAAAATCTCATTAAGCCTAGAGGAATTCTTCTTGCTGGATGGGTAACTCCAGAAATTTTGAACTTACCCATGACTATGGTAATGACTTGCGGAATACGAGATTTTAATTATGAGCATTTCTTAAATATTTTTACCCATTCCCTTCCACTTCATGTTCACTTTATTTTCTTTGATGGCAAACATCAGTGGCCCGATACACTTGTTTTAGAACAAAGTTTTTCTTTACTTAACTCAAACCCTACAATTTTATCTGTCGAAAACATCACACAACAACTCAAAACATGGATGAATGAAAAAAAATGGGAACTTGTTTATCTCAATTTACCATACCTATCATCTATTCTTAGCAAGAAATTTCTCGATTCAGTACAACTTATTCTCAATCAAGAATTTTCATTTGATATATACTTAAAGAATTTTCAGTTTGAGCAACAGATTCGACAAAATTTGCTCACTCATATTTCGAATGGAGATACCAATTTTTTCAAAACATGGCTTGATTCTATCAGTCAATTAGAAAGAAAGAATATCCAATTTACCGATTACAATAAATTAGAAAGACTTAAATCGTTTGCTGGAATAGCACTTTATTCAATCACTAAGAATGCTCTTGATAAAAAACAATCATCGATATGGTCATACCTTCGAATGTACGAAATACTTGAGCCCAACAATACAGAAATGATGATATTACATGCTGCATTTTTCTCCGAGCAAAAAAAATGCAATCAAGCAAAAATTTGGTTAGAAAAAGCTTATCAAAACGGTTTCGATGATCAAAAACGATTAAGACAAATGCCTGAATTTATGTTTTGCAAATCGGAATTATTCAATCGGTAATGAAAAAAAGTAAAAAACTTTTTTATTCTATCCAAGAATTGTGCGAACGCTATCAAATTAAGCCATCCACTCTCCATTACTGGGAAAAAGTATTTCCTATGTTGAAACCAAAGCGCACTCAGAAAGGAAATCGCATCTACACCGAAGAAGACATTTTATTGCTTGATATGATATATTTCTTAGTTAAAGTAAAAGGTTACACTCTTAAAGGTGCACGAGAAAAACTCGAAGAAGAAAAAGATAAGATCAAACAAAAAGCTTTCGTTTTCCACACATTATTAAAAATCAAAGTATTTTTGATCAAACTTTTACATGCCATAGAAAATCAGAGTAAACCGAATGAAAAATCAATCCCTCATCATTCTCAAGGAAATAACTAAAATCTATCGACTTGATAAAGTTGAAGTCCCCGCCTTAAATGGCATCGATCTTGAAATCCAACAAGGTGAATTTGTAGCTATCATGGGACCTTCCGGATCAGGTAAGTCGACTTTAATGAACATTATCGGATGCCTCGACAGCCCTACCAGTGGAGAATATTATCTTCATCATAAGCTCGTTAGCAATATGGATGACCGTGAATTAGCTCGAATTCGTAATGCTGAAATAGGTTTTGTTTTTCAAACTTTTAATTTACTTCCTCGCTACACGGCTTTGGAAAATGTGGCCTTGCCTCTTGTTTATGCTGGAATCCCAAATGCTCAACGAGAAAAACGTGCCCTCCAATTGCTTGAGATGGTGGGATTGTTAGAATGGAAAAATCACAAACCCAACGAATTGTCTGGTGGTCAAAAACAAAGGGTTGCAATTGCTCGTGCCCTTATCAATAATCCATCCATCATCATCGCCGATGAGCCTACAGGAAATCTTGACTCTAAAAGTTCAGCTGAAATCATGCAACTTTTCCAACAAATTCATGCTCGAGGTAATACCATCATTTTAGTAACCCACGATGAAAAAATTGCTCTTTATGCTCAACGACTTGTGCAACTTATGGATGGAAAAATTATTAACGATAAACCAATCAATCAAAGTTCATCCATTTCTATATGAAAAAATTCAAGATCTACACCAAAAAAGGTGATTTCGGCAAAACAAGTCTCATCGGTATGACCGATTGTAATAAATCACATCCTCGTGTAGAAGCTTATGGAACTCTCGACGAACTTGCATCTTTTGTTGGTTTACTACATGACTCCATTCACTTCGATGATATAAAGCAAAAACTTCTAGATATTTTAGATGATATTTTTACACTTGAATCACATATTGCAACATACCCCACCGCCAATCCTCAACATTTACCTTCATTTGAGTCTTCTCGGACTCAAAAGCTCGAAGAATGGATAGATAAAATAGAAGAAGAACTTCCCGAATTGAATTCTTTCATTTTGCCCATAGGTCATATGGTGGTTTCTCTTTCTCATGTTTGTCGAGCCATAAGTCGGCGTGCAGAAAGAAAGTTGGTGGCCATACACGAACTAGAAGGAATCAACCCGATTTACCTTTCTTATATGAATCGACTGAGTGATTTCTTTTTTGTGTTAGCTCGTTACCTAAGCATACGTACTCATTCTCCGGAAATTCCATGGGCGCCCAATTCATAGCATCGCACAAGGTGATATATTCCAACATTTTTCGTGTGGAATAATATAAAATCCTATTTCCCAAGCATGTTTGTAAGGGTATTTGAAGTCCATGAAACTCATTGGTAAATCGTAAGAACCTGTTATTTCTAAGGATAATGATTTTCGTGCTTTTCCATATATTCTAATACCACTTGATAAAACGAGATGATTAGAAAGCCTGTAATGTATTCCCACTTTTAGACGATCCCAATAAAAGTAATGAATTTCAGGGAAAAGTATAGCATAACTTCCAATGACAAGCTCGGTTTGATTTGAATAACTGACTAACCCATTCAATACGAGATGAATATTTTTGTTGTATTTTACTAAAGCTCCTCCGTGTAAATGCACGGTTCTTCCTGGAAAAATCTCATTTTTTTTTCTAAAAGGAAAGAGTAAATGATACCCAGCAATTCCAATCTGATATGCAAGATATTGATCTTCTTGCCAGCAAAGAATAGAATTCCATCCAAACAACACACCTGCATTGACGTCAAATAAAGCTTTCATTCCATCACGTAGAAAACCTAATTGTAAACCAAAAGAAATGACGCTGTCTTGATATCCACTTTTATTGAATTTTTGCAAAGAAAGACTAAGGTAATCAGCAATGAAATATGCTCCATTCATATTTCCACGACGTCGGTCGTCTAGAAATCCAAAACCAAGCACCCACCCACTAGGTTGTTTGTCTTTGGCATACTTACCCACCTCTTTATAAAATATTTTTTTTCCCACAAAATAAGTTGTTGACCAGTTTGTTCGGTCAGTATCGTTACGATAAAGACGAATATCATAACCAAGCTTCCATTTGGCTGGAATGACCCCTGTCAATGCCGGATTTAGTCGCATATCACGCATCCAAAAATGACTAAATGTATATTGTGAAAAACATACTAAAGCCGTAAACTGATAAAAAAACAAAAATTTAAGCACCTTTGAATGCATAGCAAATGTTTTGATATTCACAGTAATAACATTTTCCAGGAGAAGGAGTTGCATCCCAAAGATTCTCTGATACATACTTTTTAAGAATCTTTTCCGTGAATAAATTGTGAAATTGAGCATAAAATGCTTCATCATATCCATCTAATTGATTTGAACCCACTCCACGATCTTTAAGAAATTTTATTTTTTTGAACATACCTCCTTTTCGGTTAGCAAGTAAAACTACCAACTCACATTTAATGGGATATGTATTACCTTTTGCAAAAGCCTTACGTTGTTGAAGATCCATGTGCAACAACATTGCATAATACAGCAATTGAGAACGATATCGATGATTAACAAATTCTGTCAAAAATTTGTTTTCATTAATTTTTCCTAAATTAAAATTTTCTTTTAATTGCGAAATTAGCTTAAAATCACGTATTATCCATACATCATCTTTTTCTTCTACCAAATCGACTATCCCTTTTAATTCGATTACGACATTTTCTATATCTATGGTAGCCTTCAGTCGCTTTTCTGCTTCCAGCATCAAGAAATTACCTCCTTGATCTTTCATATTCCTAAGAAAGTTTTCGACCGCCTCTTTTACTTTTTGTCTCATCAGAACATTAAAAGAATGTTCGTATCGCGATAAATTTTCTTCTTTTTTAAGAAAACTTTCATCTATTATTGCAATAACATCAGCCAATTTATCTTGAAAATTAGTCCAAATTTTCTCCCAAGTTTGAAAATTTTTCGACTCATCAATGATTTTTTCAAGAATTTTATGAGCGTAATTACCGAGTTCATTTGGCGCATATTCTAGCGACACCTCTTCTTGGGGTTGAATTTTCTCCACATACTTCAAAGCAAATTTATATGGGCAAACGACGTAATCGTACAATTCACTAAATGAAAGTTGGAGTGGTTTTTCGTTATTTATCGGTATCTTGTCATGATCATTCAATTTTTCAATATATATGCTTGTTGAAGCAAGAGATGAATGTTCATATGAGTACTCACTTCCATGTTTTTTTAACCACGGGATTAATTCATACTCCAATTGCTTGATAAAATGAGATGGTTCCTTTCCGTAACGCTCATCTACAATATTGTTGTAAAGTATTTCTACGGTTTTAGCATGCTGTAGTAGTCGATAAAATAGATATGCATACTCCCACTTTAAAAAAAGAGAGATATTCATATCATATTTTTCCCTTATCTCATAAGGGATATATGATTCTTCCACCATATTGATAGGCCATGAACCTTCATTGAAACCCAAAATAAAAACATGATCAAAATCGAGAACAGCGGTTTCCATAGGACCGAGAACTTGCAAACCTTTCAATGGATCACCTTTTAATGTTACGTGAATATCTTTCAATTCTTGCAATACGATAGACCAAATTGAAACTTTGTCAATATTAAACTCTTTTAGCTTATTCTTAATAGTTTCAATCACTTGTACTACTTCTTCGATGGCCATTCTTTCTAGCTCATTTTCTTCACCAAATAACCCATGTAAGATACTTAATATGTTTGTTAACCAACCATATTCATCCTCACATGTTGCGGGACTTTCCTCATCCCCAAAAATTAAAATAATGTCTTGAATTAACGTCCGACTGGCAAATTTTTGGATGATACTTTTTATCTCATTGTAAGGATATTTGCTTATAAAAGGACGATCTTTCAGAAAAGATTGAATAGTATTCTTTTGCTCGCCCAACATTTCCAGTACAATAGGATGAAGTAATACGCTTTCCAGTTGTTCTCTAGATATGGTTCTTTTTTCGAGTACGAGTTTCTTTAATTTAATAAGTTCTTTAATAAATGAAAACACCATAGTAAACCTTAAAGGAAAACCCATGGAGAAATTGGTTATGCAAGCAATTTCGGAAGGCAAAGCTTTTAATAAGGGTAGCAAAAGATGAATATCGGAAAGTATTACTGCTGTTCTAAATAATTTATCTTTATTATGATGAAAAATGTCTTGTAATTTATTGACCAAAAAACTTACTTGGTTGTAGCCTAAAGGTATCCCGTAAACCTGAATTGTAATTGCTTTTTCCTGAAAACTACTGGTTGTTTTATGAAAAAAATTTTTTTCTGGAGAATTTAAAATAACCTTATATGCCTTACCAGCTTCATGTTCAGGTAATTCTTCTGAAATATAGTACGGGTCATGATCCACGAAGAGTTTTACTTCAGCCTGGCAACTGCGAAAATATTCAAGTGCAGCATGGAAAATTTTTCCATGACTAATTACATTAACCAAAAAAATGTTTCTATAAGGAAAAACTGGATAACGCTGATTTTCTATGAAATCTCTTAATGCTAATTCGAGATATGCCAAATTGTTTTCAAGCAATACTTTTTTAAATTTGGTATGTATGTTATTTAGTTTTTCAAAAAATTCGAGAAAATTTTTTTCACCTTCTTTCATTTCTTCACCCAACTTCCAAAAAAACAATTTCCAATGTTCTAAAGCTGTTAAAAAAAACTTATGTTCATCCAACATAGCAAGATCAACTCTACGAAAATCTCCGTAAACTTTTTTCAAGACAAACCATGTTTCATCCAACGTCTTATCTTTAAAATACGTTATGTTTTCTTTTAGCGATAATTCGTAAAGCATCATGATAGCAGTGGTCGTTGAAACACTTACTCGTCCGGTGATGTGAAAAACAAAATCATCCCAAGCTAGAACTGTAGGGAAAAGATATGTTTTACCGTCAGTATTGACTTTTTCAGCAAAATATTTTAGAAAGAATAAGCAACCACGCTGGTTAGGAAAAACAATACAAGACTTGATGTTGAATTCAATGGGATTGACTTGGTATTCTTTTTGGTCGAGATAAAAGTCTATAAACTCGCTGATAAATTTCATTTTAAAACGTTTTACTGATGGAACACGCCAACTTGATGTTATCCAAGCTTCCCACATCCACCCACCAATCATTTATTAGATGGGCTTTGATTAAATAGCCTTTGTGATGTACCATTTGAAGTAACTTGATAAAACTATAATTTTTTCCAGTTTCACATTCTTGCAAAATGCTTGTTTTGAAAATACTTATACCACAAAAACCATATGCTAGAAAATGAGTAGATTCTTCAACTTTAAGCTCTTTTCCATTGCCACGCCAACCAATCCATCGCAATGTTTGTGCATCAAATAAAAGCTCTCGAGAACTGTGTCGTTCCTTAACCACAAGTAAGACATCACATCTAGCTCCATGCCATATCTCAATTAAAGTTTCCAACGATAATCCACTAAGGACGTCCACATTGTGAATGAGAACATCATCGCTTCCCTTCAAAAAACTTGCAGCCTGGACAATACCTCCACCCGTTCCCAGTATTTCGAAGCGTTCATCAGAAAATATGATTGGTATTTCAGGGTAGTTATACAACACATGACGTTTTACCATCATGGGAAAATAAAATAGATTAATTACGAGTGGTGAAATTCTACTTGCGATCATCTTTTGCAATACAAAGTCAAGAAGTGCCTTTTGTCCTAACCGAAAAAGTGGCTTAGGTCCTACGTAAGTATACGGTGCCAATCTAGTTCCTAAACCAGCAGCTAGTATAATACCCTGCATTTTTGCAGTAAACTTACAAAAAAAATACCTACATAAAAAATAAAATATGTAGACTCGCTCAATCCATAACCGGAACATTGCGAAAAATTTTCTGCATATATAAACGTCTGATCTAGCTTTATTTTATTTCACTTTCAGGATTTTTTTCTTTAGTGAATAGGTACATTCCATGTGAAAAGAGTAAAAATATTCTTTCATGGAAAATCTTTTTAATGGATAAATTATAAAACTATCATCCACAAAACCTTTTCGGATATTTAAAAAAAACTAATTTTGAAAACAAATCAACTCTTATGTTGACATTTTCAGAAAACGTTTATACATCGAGAAGAGAAAAGTTATTCACTTTAATTCATACTGGCATAGGGATATTTTTTTCGAATGAAATGCTCCCTATGAACTATCCCTCCAATACTTTTCCTTTTCGTCCGAATAGTAGCTTTCTATATTTTTTTGGAATTCCACTGCCTTCTATCATAGGTATGATAGATTTTGACGAAAAAAAAGTCATGCTTTTTGGTGATGATGTTGATATAGAAGATATCATTTGGATGGGTAAGCTTCCTACGCTGAAAGAACTAGGTTCTTTATCTGGGGTCGAACAGGTTTATCCTTTAGATAAGGCCGAAGAATTTTTGAAAAAAGTAATTTCACAGAAGCGTTTTGTTCATTTTTTACCACCGTATCAGTACCCACAACAATCATATCTTTCATCGTTGCTTAACATACCTATTAATGAAGTAAAAAAACTTGCTAGCTCTGAACTTATTAAGGCTGTCGTAGCTTGTCGTTCTGTTAAATCTAATGAAGAAATTCAAGAATTGAAAAAAGCAGCCGACATTGGTTATCGGATGCATCTAGAAGCATTCCGAAGAGCCGTAACAGGAACCAGTGAACAAGAAATTGCTGGTATTCTTGAAGGTATAGCATGGGCTTACGGAAAGGGTCCTTCTTTTCCCATCATATTGACCCAACGAGGGGAAATACTTCACAATCATCATCACGATCAATTACTTCAGGATGGTCGACTACTACTTATTGATGCTGGAGCCCAAGCAAATTCGTATTATGCGTCGGACTATACTCGAGTTATTCCTGTCAACGGTAGGTTTTCCGATCGACAAAAAGAGATATATCAAATCGTTTTAAATGCATTAAATCATGCCATCAGTCTTATTCGTCCAGGTAAGTATTACAGAGATATTCACTTAGAAGCTTGTAAAATCATAGCTAAGGGTTTAAAAGACCTCCATTTACTCAAAGGAGACGTAGATGAAATCGTTGAGGCAGGAGCCCATGCTCTGTTCTTCCCGCATGGCTTGGGACACATGATAGGTTTGGATGTTCATGACATGGAAGATCTAGGGGAAAATTTCGTTGGTTATGACGAAACCATTCAAAGAAGCCATCAGTTTGGCTTAGCTTACCTCCGACTTGCTCGTCAATTGCAAGAAGGTTTTACCTTAACAGTGGAACCAGGCATTTACTTTATTCCACCCCTAATTGAAAAATGGGAACAAGAAAAAAAATTCAAAGATTTTATTGTATACGATGAAGTAAAAAAGTGGATCGGATTTGGAGGTATTAGACTCGAAGATGATGTGGTTGTTACTCCAAATGGCTGTGAACATATTGGAAAGCGCCTTCCCATTATTATCGAAGAAATTGAAAACATATTATAAAAAATATATATCTATGTTTAGTGGAATTGTCGAAACAACGGGCGAAGTTGTTAAAATTAAACAAGAAGGGACCAACATCCATTTTTATATTAAGACTCCTCTCGCTAAAAAATTAAAAGTCGATCAGAGTCTTTCTCATGACGGTGTATGTTTGACTGTTGTCAAAGTCCAAAAAAAGAAAGAAACTTATAAAGTTACTGCCATCCAAGAAACATTGGAAAGAAGCAATCTCAAATTTTGGGAAGTTGGTTATCAGGTAAACCTTGAAAGAAGCTTAAAAGCTAATGGTAGATTCGACGGACACATTGTTCAAGGTCACGTTGATCAGACTGCAATATGCACTAAAGTGGAAGAACTAGACGGCAGTTGGAAATATTATTTTGAATATGATCCTTCTACTGGTCATTTTACTGTTCCCAAAGGCTCTATTTGTGTAAACGGTGTGAGTCTGACTGTGGTGGATAGCGAACCTGGTAAATTTTCTGTAGCCATCATTCCTTATACTTTCGAGGTAACCAATTTCAAAAATATCCAAGTAGGGACGGTCGTTAACCTCGAATTCGATATCTTAGGTAAATACATGCAACAATTATTTAAGCAATATTACGCATCACAACTGCCTCAAAAAGAATAAGAATGAAAATTCAAATCCTTAAGAGTAAGATTCATGGTGCTACTGTTACAGAAGCCCGTATTGATTACATAGGCAGCATTACCATCGATGAAAATATCATGAAGGCCGCTCAACTCCATGAATACGAATGGGTTCATGTTTTTAATCTCAATAATGGCGAACGTATTGAAACGTACGTGATCAAAGGTCAATCCGGCAGTGGTACCATATGCCTGAACGGTCCAGCAGCTCGAAAATTTTTGCCAGGTGATCGTATCATCATCATTTCAACTTGCTATTTGGATGAAAAAGAATTGGAACATCACGTACCTATACTTGTTTTTCCTAATGAAAAAAACCAAATCATTTAATATCTGTGATCAAGAGAAAAACTTTTTTACAGTTATTGCAGGCTATTTTTTTTCTATCCATAGGCTTTTTTCTCATTTTTCTTTTTTGGAACAGACTTACTATTGCTGAACAAGAAAAGGTGATTGAGAATTTTTTTTCAGCTAATCTTTGGTGGATTTTCCTTGCCATGATTTTAGGTATTCTTAGTCATTTGCTACGAGCGATGCGATGGAACCTTCTTATGGAAACACTCGAATATAGGGTTCGCCTACATGAAAGTTTTTGGGCAGTGATGGCGGGTTATTTTTTCAATCTTGCTATTCCTCGACTTGGCGAACTGATGCGTTGTGTTTTTCTTGCTCGCAAAAAACGACAACCCCTTGATGGAATCCTCGGAACCATGATTTCGGAACGTGCCTTTGATTTAATATGGTATGCTCTGCTCTTTCTAATATCCCTATTATTCTTTATTCATATTATTTCTAATTATCTTGTTTTTTATGGATCAAAATTTATCATTTCTTTACAGAAAAACTGGAAATTATGGTTGATTGGCTCCTTGGTTCTAATGATATTGGTAGGGTTATTTGTTTCTTATTTACGAAAGAAAAAGCCTCAACTTTGGCAAAAAGTCAAAAATTTTCTGAATAATACTTGGAAAGGTATTGTTTCAATTTTTAAAATTAAAAAATGGTATTTGTTTTTCTTTTATTCCCTTGCTATATGGATTTTGTATTGGCTGATGATCTATGTGGTATATTTCTCGTTACCTTCTACGAGTCAATTGCCTCCTGATTCGGCATTAGTTGTACTTATGTTTGCTACCATTGGGATCATGGTAGTTCAGGGAGGAATTGGCATCTATCCTTTGATTGTAGCTGAAATTCTAGCTCTTTACGGACTTCCCCTCTCTGAAGGTTACGCTCTTGGTTGGCTCACATGGTCAGCTCAGACACTCGTAGTAATTATCACAGGTATTATTTCAATGATTTATTTTTCATTTTCGTCTCGCTATGAATTCAAAAGCTCACATACTGCATAAAATTATTCATCGTCATAATGTGCAACATATCTTTCAACAATTAAAAAAGAACGGAAAGAAAATCGTTTTTACCAACGGATGTTTCGATATCGTGCATCCAGGGCATATACATTATCTCATGGAAGCGTCTGAACTAGGAGATATTCTTGTTGTTGCGATTAATAGTGATGACTCAGTCCGACGACTCAAGGGTCCTACTCGCCCCATCATTCCCGAAAAAGAACGTTGCCTGCACATGGCAAGTTTTGAATTCGTCGATTATGTATTGATTTTCGATGAAGATACACCCGAAAATATCATCAAACTTATTCAACCAGACGTCCTGGTAAAAGGAAGTGATTATCGTATAGATGAAATTGCAGGTGCAAGTTACGTCTTACAGCAAGGAGGGAAAGTCATTACTATACCTCTTATCGAGGGCTATAGTACCACATCCTTACTTCGAAAACTTGATAAAAAATCTTAAAATTATTCTATCAGATACTTTTTGAAACCGTCGGTCATGTCGGTTAGAAGATTTCCGTCTTTATCACTATAAATGAAGAAAGCATCTACAAAGGGGAATTTCTCTTGAATCAATTTTTTTGCTCTTTCTCGCCCCATCACTAAAAAAGCCGTAGCTAGAGCATCAGCTTCGGTACAAGTGGGTGCAATAACAGTTACCATAAGCAAAGAATGTGAGACAGGGTACCCTGTATGAGGATTGATAGCATGACTATATTTTATACCATCCTTGACATAAAACTTTCTGGTAGTTCCTGACGTAGCAAGGGACTTATTAATTAGTTTTACCTTTCTATATACTTCTTGTGGATCGTTCGGTTCGTTGGTTGGTCTTTCTATCCCTACAATCCATGGCTTACCATCCGGTTTGGTACCAGCTGCTCGTACTTCACCTCCTATTTCAATGAGATAATCCCGAATACCCTTCTTTTCAAAAAATTGTGCGAGTAAATCGACACTATATCCTTGCGCAATAGCATTAAGATCTATATGTACACAAGAATCATCAAACTTTATGTAATGATCAACGAGGCGGAATTTTCTAAAACCTATGCAACGTCTTATACTATTGATGGTTTGAGAATCTGGCAAAATATCGTTTTTTCGGTAGAACCCCCACGCTTTAACCAACGGAGCCACAGTTGGATCAAAATAACCTTCTGTTGCATTAGCATATTTTAAGGATTGCTCAAGTAGATCCTTCATCATATTACTCAAACTATCAGTTGATCGTTGGTTAATCCTTACAAGTTCAGAAGAATCTACATAGAGCGAAGCTATAAGTTCAAACTGACTCAAAAGACTATCGATTTCTCTTTCTCCAACCATAGAATCTGCGGCAAACCAAGTAATGTGATAAAAAGTTCCTTGAGTTTCGCCTGAAATAAAATACTTTTTTGTCTTATCTGAACAAGCTTGTGTAACTGACAATAATATACCACAGAAGAAATAAATGTATATGCAATTTTTCATACCAACAAAGGTAGGAGAAATATAAACATAATTAGAGCTCTATGTTTATATCTTTTATAAACAACTTAAGCAAATTACACATAATGAAAAAATCAATAAGATGATGTTAAGGAAGTTCAAAAAATAGTCCATTTGATGATCACGTGCAAAATACAACCGTGCATGATTAATGTATATGGGCTGTTAGAAGATCCCAATTCTTGTTAATGATGCTAAGAAATATTGACTAATTTTATGAAATTATTCCTATGCAAAAAAATGAAAACATTGGATTAAAGATATCTTATTTTTACTATTTCTAACTGCTGAAAGTAAAAATGAAATATCAAAAATTTGAACTATTAAAAAATAGGAAAAGTTTTTGTACATGGTGATAGTAAAATCCTTACAATAATAAACTTTAAAATAGAAATTATGGGATTTTTAATAATAAACTGAAAAGTTAAATTTGATGTTTCTAAATAAACTAGCATATCATAAGCAATTCAATTTTTATATATGATTGATTTTATGTAATTCAAATAAACAAACAAAGAAATGAAAAGATTGGAACATGAATGAAACAAGTTTGTAATTATAATAAAAATGTAACTGTATGTAAAGTTATTTTAAAATAATAATAAAAAAATTTATGATTATTTCAATCATGTAATTGTTACATAATATATTTGTAAAAAAATGAAAAAATTATTGTTTTTATCATGTGTTATTTTTTGCTTGCAACTGAATTTATGGGCGGATTCCCCTTTAACTTCCACTGATTTTTGGGAAGCATATAAGGACGTTTACATAATCCAATTAGCTCAATCTTCTGGTGGACAACTCAACAATGAGCTTTGTTCATATTTAATCAATGAAAAGAATCCCATTGATGTGAAAATGGCCTTAATCAACTGCTTAGGGTGGTCAATACAGGGTAAAACCAATTCGATAATTTTTTTAAAATATCTCTCTGCACACACTAATTTAAAAAATGAAAAAAAACTAAAAACAAAAGGAAGTGATTACCTATTATTATGTTATGCATATTTAAAAGCCATGGATAATTACTTTAACGTCCAAGAGGCTTTTGAATGGGCAAAACTTGCATGCATTAAGAATAAGAATACAAGTTTTACATTTGCAATGATAAGAAGCTTAATTGAAGCTCAAATACAACTTGATATTAACTGGTGTAATGTTTACAAAGTAGTTAACGAAGTCATGAATGATCATAATCTCCTAATGGATATGAGGGAAGAAGCTATTGAGATCATTTGGGCATACATTTCTCTTTACGAGGATACTTGTTAACAAAAACTTGATCCAAAAAAATAAATGATGTAAATTTGCATAGGTAAAGAATAAAGAGATAGTTCTTTGAATTCAAGGGGCTGTATTGGTTTTGACAGCAGTAAGCAGGTAAGGTAAGCATGCCGGAGGCTGCACGCACACTCCGTAAAAATGGCGTGCGAAGAAAAATAAATGGCAACGACTACAATGTTGCATTGGCAGCTTAAGCGATAGCTTAAGGGCCAATAGTCTCCCGGAGAGGGTCGCCTGCTCTCGCTCCGATCGAGGCTTCGAAAAAAGTGGGCTCATCATGGCTTTCTCCCTGGGGTCATGATTAGAATCTACAGGGATAAGGTAGTCATAGGAAAGCTCTTTGCCAGTGACTACCCGACAATCAAAGAAAGAGCTAAGCATGTAGAAAGCCTTATCGGCTTCTGTTTGGACGAGGGTTCGACTCCCTCCAGCTCCACAAATCAAAATTCCATTTATGAAAAATTCATTTATTTTTTCGATTGGTTTTGTGTTATTTACAACTGTTTTTTTGACTTCATGCACTGAAGAAGAGCTAGCCATAACCAATGACAATTGGGGAAAGTTAACCCTTTTTATCTATCCTAATAGTGGTCCTTCTGAAGAATGGTATTTCTCTACTGTAGGAAGCTCTGGCTTTGCTTCTCTTAAGGGTGTGGATGATTATCCTTTTGTCTACCAATACATTGATGCAGATGAATCTATTTTAACCTTCAACATCGGGACTTCTATTAAATACGAAATGACATGGACCGCCAATCTTAAAGGCAATTTCGTAAAATATGAAAACAATGTGAACAAAGGAAGCGGTACCTTTTCCATTGATAAAGATTGATTAAAGAATATTGACATTTTTAATTAGTTACATGAATTCTTTGAAGAAGAATTATTATTTTATTCCTTTAAATAAATACGACACAGTGCAAGAATTGCCAGATGGTAGCATCGTTGTACCTCCTCATGTTAAACAAAGATATCTTTTTGCCTGCGAAGATGATGGAAAAGTTTACATCCTTAATAACATGAATGGCTCTCTTTTTACTTATCTTTTTAATTCACAAGAGGTTCACTATATTTTTACTTTCGCACCAGAATTTTTAAAAAACCAAATTTATTTTACAAAACGTAACCATCTGTACTATTTTTTTGATATTAATAACATTTTTCGAATTTTCGACGATAAAGGGCAACTTTTTTCTGAACTTCCTTATGCAACGCCATGGCAAGCGTTTTGCTTCGATGAAAAAGGAAACTTTATTGTTCTTGAAAACTGGAATGTTAAAGTTTGGATAATGAATAAGGGTGAATTCCAATTATATAAAACCTTTTCCATTGATGGAATCGGGCATACATCATTATTGGCAAAAGATGGGAGTATATTTATTACTGATAGTGAAGAAAATATTCTTCGAGCATACTCATATGACGGTGTTCTAAAACTAGAAGCTATTACTCCACACATCGATCCTATCGGACAGGTCATTTTAGAAGACAAACATTATATCTTATATGGAGGTCTTTGGAATGAAGTCAGTTACGAAAATCGTTGTTGGCAAGAACAAAAACCTTTTTTTCATCGCATCTATATTCATGAAGAAACCGTTCAATCGTATAAACTTGTTTCAACCAACTCATTTTTGATAGATTTTTACTACGAAGAACACATTAAATATCCAGAAAACGTCGATCATTTTCCATGGGTAATTAGGATGAAACTACCTCAAGACGATCATCATCAAAAGATTCTCGATGTCAAACCTCTTGGTTTACCTTATCGGATAGTCAATGATCACTTTGCAGAATTTATTATAAATTCAAAAGAAGAACTACCACCAGCATTCGGATTTAAGGCTACCATCGAACTTAAAAGTGTAAAATTTATACCATGTGTGCCCGTCAAATTGTCGCAAGAAATAAAACTATCACTTCATGAAATTGAAGAATTGGATGCAGACTGCGAGTATTTTAATTTTTTCAAAGTAAATGAAGATGAGCATTTGGAAAAAGTAAATTTGATTAGAGAAAAAATCTTTAAAAAAATTTCATACAAAATAAATCGCAACGCGTGTAATTTCAAAGAAGTATGGGAACAGGGGTATGGAACATGTGGTGATTATACATCGTTGTTATTAATAGGGCTGTATAAAAACAATATTTCAGCACAGTCTGCTACTGGATATAAAGTCCATCGATTTTATTTTGGACATCAAATAACGCAAAGTGTTTATTATAATCACACTTGGATTGAAACTTTTGATCAGAATAATTTTCATCTACCCATAGAAACCAGTTCTGATGATAAAGAGGTTAATCATCGTTTCTCAAAAGGTCAGTTTTTAGGATTGGACTGGACACATGTGAAATTATATTCTGGTAAAGTTTATCCAAATTTTATTTGGTTTCCTTCTCATCCAACCCTTCATCCTTTTGATGTTTTTGGTCATCCATTGGTATTCATTACCATACTTGATGAAGAATGAGAAAAATTATATTTTTGTACGTTAAAGCAATTTTATGAAACTTTATTACTTGCTAGTTATAATTTTTTCTTTTTATATTTTAACATATTCTCAAAAGCTCACAAGTGTTCAAGGGAAATTTGTAGATGGAACTACCGAAAAGACAATTTTTCTTGAAAATTTTTCCGACCCCAAAATTTTTTCACTTCAAAGTCCAATCACAAATAACTCATTTAGTTTTCAATTTAATCTTGACAAAGAAAACATCTTTAAACTTAAGCTTAACAATGGCAATTTTTTTGCTCTCATTATTAAACCTGGAGAAAAGGTACAAATAAACATTTATAAATCGGATCGAAATTTTTTCCCAGAAATTTACGGATCAGAGCAGAGCCAAAAAATTTATACCATCGAATCTCAATTAGCTCGGTACAAGTACCAACAAGATAGCATTAATATGATTTTTTCTCAAAACAATCCAACGCAAAATCCTGGAAAAGAACAACTGGTTCAACTCTATTATCAGATCGAATACGAGAAGAATAATTACCTTGCTAATGCCATTGGTCAGCAACCAGCTGATCTTGCCAATATTTTCTTTATCGAACGCCTTAATATTGATCAATATTTTCCTCTCTATAATCTTGTCGATTCCATGCTTTATCATAAATACAAATACATTCCTGCAGTAGAATTTTTTCATCAAAAAGTTGCTTCCAGTAAAAAGACCGCTATTGGAAGTAAAGCTCCAGACATCGAACTACCAACACCCGAAGGGAAAAAACTTAGCTTGTACTCTTTAACCGGGAAAATATTTATCATCGACTTCTGGGCATCATGGTGCGGGCCATGCCGTAAAGAAAATCCAAACATGGTAAAACTTTACGAAGAATTTAAAGATAAAGGACTAGTCATTTTCGGTGTTTCTTTGGACAGCGACAGTCTTTCATGGGTTAGAGCCATTCAAGTGGACAAGCTAAACTGGTATCATGTTAGCGATTTGAAAAAATGGAATAGCAGTGCTGCTAAACTCTATGGTGTTAACTCAATCCCATCAACTTTCATCCTAGATGAAAACAAAATTATAATTGCAAAAAACCTTCGTGGAGAACAACTCCGACAATTTATTGCTCAAAAATTAAAATCACAATAACTCGTTTTATTTGCATTCGTCTACCTTAACAAGTTTCAGTTAATGTTAATGAGGGTTCTAATCTTCTATATATTTTTTTACATAATTTTGTCTCAAAAATGAAATGCTCCTCTCTAATCGCTTTCGTAGTGATATTCTTTTCTGCTTTTGGACAAATTGATACCAATAAGTTATTAAAAGAAGTGATTGTCGACGCTGAAAGAGTCAAAGTTTCTCAATACACAGCTACACGATATATTCAGATCATTACAGCAGATGAAATCAAGAAAATACCTAGTCTTTCAGTAACTGACATACTTGATTATGCTAATAACGTAGATATTAGAGAAAGAGGAATTTGGGGTGTCCAAGCGGACATTCAAATTCGGACGGGAAATTTTGAGCAAACTCTCGTATTACTCAACGGAATACCTCTTAACGATCCACAGACTGGCCATCATACAGGACATATTCCTGTTGATCCACAAATCATTGAAAGAATAGAAATTCTTACTGGTGCAGGAACTCGTATTTTTGGAATGAATGCTTATTCTGGAGTTATTAACATCGTAACCAAAAAAGAAACCCAAGAAAAATTACTTTTACAGGTGCTAGGTGGAGACTTTAAAACTTTTCAGACAACTTTAACTTACTCTCCATATCAAAAAATCAAAGGTTTCCTTGCTAATTTTCATCATCGCCAGAGTAATGGATTCAAAGCAAATACGGATTACCGCATATCTCAAATATACTTTCAGTATCATCAAAAAATAAGTAATGCTGGGGAGATTACTGGTTTTCTGATGAATGGTAACAAAAACTTTGGAGCATATAATTTTTACACTCCAAAATTCCCTCACCAATTCGAGAACAACTGGCTTACGATGGCGGGTTTGACATACAAGAAACGTTTTCTTCACAGTGCATTGGTAAGTCAAGCTTATATACGCCGACATCAAGATAGATTTGAACTTTTTCGTCATGACCTACCAGAACACATGATTCCTTCGTGGTATGTTACCCATAATTACCATCTTACGTATTCTTCCGGTCTTCAGAATTCCTATATTTATGTAAGATCTTTTGGAAAATTTTTTACCGGTCTTGATCTAAAGTACGAAACCATTTACAGTAATAAGTTGGGAACCATATCAGTTGATTCTATCCCAACCATTTTTGATAATGGTTTCTATACTCGAAAAGGTGAACGCTGGTATATCTCTGTACCTTTTGATTTATTTGTTCAAATCAATAAACTTTCATTTTCAGCAGGAACCATAGTGACATACTATACTAACCAAGAAAAAGTATTCATTTTGCCTGGCTTCGATGTAAGTTATCAAATTGGGGAAAAACATCAATTTTTTGTATCCGCTAATATTAACGCACGGGTACCAAGTTTTACTGAAATGTACTACACGGATCCTGCACACACAGGAAATCCTGATTTATTACCAGAAAAAGGATATCAATTAGAATCAGGTTGGCATTGGTTTAGCAATCCGATTAAATTGCACTTAAATGCGTACTACCGAAACTGTTCTAACGCTATTGATTGGGTTCGCTCATCGGTTCAAGAAAAATGGCAAACTCAAAACATTACTAATATGCAAACTTATGGTCTGGAAGCAGATTTGATTTGGCTTGCAAATTTTAAATGGATTAAAAAAATCCAACTTTTTTATGCTTACAACGAATTGCTTCACTTTAAATCAGAATTTTTTTCAAAATATGCACTGGACTTTCTAAAACATAAAACAAAAATTTCGATCGAACTCGATAATCAAAAAAAATGGAATGGCTCATTTTCCTTCATTTATCAGTATAGACAAAGCACATATCAAGATTATCCATCCGGAGAGTTAAAAAAATTCAAACCCGTATATCTTTTAAATGCAAAAGTTTCGTACAACTTAAGAAAAAACATTCTTTTGTTTACCTCAATTTATAATCTATTGAATCAACATTCATTCGATTTTGGTCTTATTCCCCTACCCCCACGGTGGGCTATGCTAGGAATTAATGTAAGTATCCGATAAAATTATTATTTTCGCAAAAAATGTTAACAGTTGCAGAAATTGCCAAGATCATACAAGGTGAAATTTTTGGAGACGAAAACGTAGAAATAAAATCCATAGCCAAAATTGAAGAAGCAAAGCCAGGTGATATAACATTTCTAGGAAATAAACATTATGAAAAATATCTTTACACAACTCGTGCTTCAGCTATTATAGTCCCTAAAAGTTTTAAGCCAGATAAAGAGATAGAAAATGTTTTAATTTTTGTTGATAACCCTTATCTTGCTTTTACTCAACTGCTCATATATCTACAACCTGCTAGTCAAGTTACGCCATACATATCACCAACTGCATTTATCCACGATAAAGCACATGTAGATCCCAGTTCTTATGTGGGGCATTTTACCATCATTGAGGAGGGAGCAAGGGTTGGTAAACATTGCATGATTTATCCTCAAGTGTATATTGGTAAGAACGTCACGATTGGTGACCATGTTATATTGTATCCGGGCGTAAAGATATATAGTGAATGTCAGATTGGTAACAATTGCATTATACATGCTGGTGCCGTGATTGGTGCTGATGGATTTGGTTTTTTACCTAACGAAAATGGAGAATACATAAAGATTCCTCAATTAGGCAATGTCATCATTGAAGACGATGTTGAAATCGGAGCAAATACGACTATCGATAGATCAACTCTTGGTTCAACCAAAATAGGCAAAGGAACAAAACTCGATAACCTTATTCAGATTGGTCACAATGTGGAAATTGGTCAACACAATGTAATGGCAGCACAAGTTGGTATTGCTGGATCTACCAAAATTGGTAGCCATAATCAAATTGGGGGCCAAGTGGGAATAGCTGGTCACCTCAAAATAGGAAACAAATGTCAGATTGGTGCTCAAAGCGGAGTTATTAGAAATATAGAAGATGGCGAAATTGTAGTCGGAGCTCCCGCTATGCCTGCTAAAAAATTTTTCAAACTTCATGTGTTGTATTTGAAACTTGAAGAAATTTTTAAAAAGATTGAAGAGCTCGAAAAAAAATAAATTTTTACTTTTGCAAAAAAATAGGTGAATCAACATACTTTAAGAAATTCTTTCTCAGTAGAAGGAAAGGGAATCCACACGGGGAAAAAAGCTTCGTTAACTGTTAATCCCGCACCTGAAAATACAGGTATTCTTTTTCAAAGAATGGATTTACCGTATCAACCTTTTCTTAAAGCAAATGTAAAATACGTAAAGGATACCAGCCGAGGAACCACCATCGGTAACGAAAATTTTGTAATTAGAACAGTAGAACATCTCCTTGCAGCACTAAAAGGTTGCCGAGTAGATAACGCTATTATTCAGATCGACAATGAGGAAGTTCCAATCCTCGATGGAAGTTCAAGGCAATATGTCGAACTGATTCAAAAAGTGGGTCTATTGGAACAGCAATTCCCAAAGACCATTTATCATCTTAAAGAACCCATAGAATTTCATTTAGAAGAACAAAATGTTCATTACCTTTTAAAGCCATCTCAAAATTTTAGCATAGAAACCACTATTTCTTACAATCATGGTAAGTTTTTATCTCAACAAATCACGATGCATTCCCTGGAAGATTTTTGTAAAACGTTTTATAATGCTAGAACATTTGCTTTTCTTTCCGAGATCAGACCCTTACTAGAAAAAAACCTAATTCGGGGAGGAGATCTTCAAAGTGCTATTGTTTTTGTGGACAAAAAGCTGAGTGAAGATGATCTGAATTTTTTAAGACAAGTATTTCGTCAATACGATATCAATGTT
Source organism: Bacteroidales bacterium (assembly GCA_026418905.1). Taxonomy (NCBI): domain Bacteria; kingdom Pseudomonadati; phylum Bacteroidota; class Bacteroidia; order Bacteroidales; species Bacteroidales bacterium. Next base: position 33,548 of record JAOAAK010000040.1, read on the forward strand.
TTATCCAATGGTGTACTTAACAATGTTAAACTTCTTTACGAAGACGAGCCTGTCAGACATAAAACTCTTGATATACTTGGTGATTTAGCACTTGTTGGTGTGGATTTTTGGGCAAGCATAAAAGCCATTCGTCCCAGTCATAAGCACAACGTTTATTTAGCAGGTTTAATCCAAAAACAAATTGAGAATTATTATGGAATTGAAATTGCCTGAATTTGATTTGTTTGCTAAGCCATTGTATACGGTGGAAGATATTCAAAAGTTTTTACCTCATCGACCTCCATTTCTCTTTGTTGACAAAATTCTTCAGATGAACGAAGAAGAAATTATCGGGGTCAAGAATGTTACGATGAATGAATATTATTTCCAAGGTCATTTTCCAGGTGAACCTATCATGCCTGGTGTCGTTCAAATAGAAGCCATGGCTCAGGTAGGTGGGGTATTTATTCTTAGTCGTTATCCTGACCCCCAAAATTATACTCCATTTTTTATAAAAATTTTTGAAGTAAAATTCCGTCATAAAGTTGTTCCTGGAGATACATTGATTTTTTACTTAAAATTAGCTTCACCCGTGCGAAGAGGTATTATTCACATGTATGGTAATTCATTCGTTGCTGGAAAATTGGTGACAGAAGCAGAAATGATGGCTCAGATTGTGCGAAAACCCAATACTTAGAGTAAATTTATTTTGCGAACATAACTGTTCATGTCAAATTTTCTAGCTAAAGACTTTTCGCTCATGTATCTAATTTTCCCAAAAATGGCCCTTTCAGGCCACGGTTTATCAAATGCCCCAAAACACCACGCTATTGATGCATAGCCATTAGGGTCTCTTCCGTCAAGCTCATATTTATCATTTAAATAACAACAAATATCAAATGCTATTTGGGGGGAAGTTGTCCATTCAATTATCTTTTTTGCCCAATACATACGCATGTAATTATGCATTTTACCGGTTTTTAAAAGTTCCAATTGAGCAGCATTCCAGAAATTATCATGGGTTTTGGCATGTTCTAGTTCATCTAAGCTATAATTATAAGGTCTCTTATCGTTCATATGTAAAAGTAAAGTATCTTTTGACCAATTAGGTAAACCATTAAAATCATGATAATTTGAATTATACCAAACATAATTTCTTGCCAATTCACGCCAAATGACAACTTCGTTGAAAAAACTTTTCCAGTTGGGATCATCTTCACCTGCCAAGTCTCGAAGTTGTTGTAAAATATCGAGTGGAGAAATGTTTCCAAAATGCAAATACGGACTTAAGTTAGATTGCATTTCAAGAGATGGATCAGACCTTTTATCGTGATAATGATGGAAAGAAGACTCTTTAAAAATTTTTAATAATTTTTGGGCTACAGTTTCACCACCTACGAAGAATTGCTCTACGGTACTAATGGTTTTGTCAATTTTTAGCTCACGAAGATAATCTGCCGGCGTATCTAAATCCCACGAAGGAATATCAACAGAAGTTTTAATTGCTAAATCATAATAATCAAAGGCAATTCTATATAATGGTGGAAGTTTAGCTACCTTTTGTCTATACAAATAAGCGTATGGAACTTTTTTGTTTGCCACCAATTCGATAGGATACACAACATCACTTTCAATCTCAACTACTGGTTGTTCGGCCATGCTTGCTATTTGTTTTCGCCAGTTTCGCTGTGCCTTTAGATAATTTCTATCTAAAACAACCATGCAAGCATGAGGAAGCAGTTTCGAGACAACGTCGGTATACTTTCCACGTATAATATAAAAAGAGATTCCTCTTTGTCGTAATTTGTTTCTTACATCCAGTAACGACTCAATCAAAAAACGGTAATATCGTTGATTGCTGAAAGGATATACATCGGTTAGTGAAAAAGCAACAACCAATGGTTTAGAGAGTAAATTAGCTTCTTTGATTGCATATTCCAATGCAAAATTAAAGGAGGCCCTAATTGAGGCCTCCATCATGTATAAAACATATTTTCCTTCTTTTGACGGTAGTCCTTTTTTTAAAAGATGAACTCTCCCTTCAAACATTAGGGAATTACATAATTGTAATTGTTTCCATTAATCGTTATTACGACTGTTCCATCACATGTGCCGTTTCCATAATCCACGTCAATGGTATAGTCAGCAGTAATCAATCTTAATACACCTGATTTTATCCATCTGCAATTTGCGGCAACTTTAAGAGGCGATGTGATATATACATCAAAATTTTCTCCATGAATATTTGTTCCATGTCCTTCTCCTCTAATGAGAAAAACATCGTCCCATCTATTAAATACAGTTGGCTCACCTTCGATCCATTCATGATTACGCTGTGAAGTCCAATGAATTGTCCCATCAGAAGAAGTTACAGTTCCAGTAACACTTACATCAAAATTCATATTACCACTTGAATTCCTGCCCTTATTAATAATAACTTTTTGACCTGTTACTAACCAATCATTAACATAGTACTGATCTGGTGTGATAGTGATAACAGTTCCACTATCTCTCAGCCATCCAGTTGTAACAATGTTGATTTTACCTCTTCGATAAACTCCATCGTTGCACAAACAGTTGATTGTTCCAAAATCAATGATAATGGTTTTTGGGAAAGTAGTTAAGTCAAAAGGGGTAATGGTAATTGTAGCACATGTTGCCATTGTTTCATGACAGGATTTTTTACCAGAAGCTGAGTCTTGTGCTTTGATAACAGCATCCGAACTCTGTTTGAAAACATCACCAAAAAGATTTTCAGCCACAGCAAAGTCTTGAGTAGAACGTAGTTGTTCTTCGTTTTTGTCATCCTTTTTACATGCAGCTACCAAAATCATAGCTGCAAAAATTAAAATTAAATACTTTTTCATAACTATATTTTTTTTAACCAACGGGTCCACCAATTCGGTAAATGAACTTTTTCTTTCCACCTGAAAAATATCTAACAAGCATTAAATTCACTTCAAAAGTTATACCATTTTTAGTCTTTACGTAAAATACCACGGGTGCCATTGCATAGTCTAGATTCGAAGCAGTAAATTTCCCGACCCTTTTAAAAGTACATTTACTTATTTCATCAAATTTAACACAAGTTCCGCCCTGATTTTTATCACAAAAAAGCTTATTCAAAAAAGCAAGAGTATCATTATTTAGCAATCCGATGAGCTGAACCTGTTTGAAGGAAGCATCTAATAATGACATCGTTTTTTTTATGTTTTTTTCTGTTACTTGCATGGCAAATTTTTTAGCAATTTTTTTCCCATCGCGGGGAACTTTTTGCTGACCGTAAATTATGCCATATGTAACAAAAAGCAATAACGAAATAAAATGTTTAGCCATTTTTTTTCAAATTTAATTTTTTCGAAAAAACTATAAGTACTTTTCCAAATATTTATATGGTGGTGTTAATTCACCTGCATGAACAATTAGAGCTTTCTTCAGAGAAGGTATTAGATCGAGTTCATGAAAAGATTTTGAAAAATTACAAGAAACAACATAAGGAATAAATGGTTTTAGCATATGCGAAAAAGCTACGCTAGCATCGTATGGAAGTTCACTAGGTAAAATATCTACTGCCATAATAGGTATGCCATGAGGGTGTATCCCCATTTCGTATTCACCGGATAAGGGATCATATGTAAGCACAGGATTTTCAATCGGTGTTCCCATCGGTGTTGCTTCAACCCCACCATGTGGATCACAAGATATATCGCCTATGGCAATTAATTTTCTTTGATTGCTTTCAAAAAGATGTTTAAGTTCCGACTTTGATACTACGCGAGGATATCTATTATCCCAATAAGAACCGTGAATTAAAACAGTGAGTTTTTCTAAATATTGATAAAATTTGCTTTCATACTCTTCAGGATATTGATAGTAATGAGTTAAATCAAACTGATCAGATGGGGTTTTCCGACGAACCATATCTTCTTCCTTAAAAACAACGAAATAAATAAGTCTACCACCTGATTCATCCTTAAAAGATGGATCGAGCAAAGTTTCTGGCAAAATTTCCTGACAAGGCAAAAGATGTAAAAGTTCCTGAACACCTTGCGAGACATTTCCATACCCTGTAATACCTATTACAAAGGGTTGTAACTCTCTTGGTAAGCCTTTTTTAACTAACTCAAATGCAATGTGAGATAGAGCTTTTCTAGCCAAAGCTAAACTGGGATAATGATGTGTTTGCTTAATTTCAGTTAAAGGAGTTTCGATTCCTTTTAATTGTAAGACTTGACCTACTGTCCAAAGAGTATTTATAAAACCAGCATAACCGGCATACTTTCCAAAAAATATTAACCTCTTTCCAAGATCATCAGTAATTTTTTCGTAGTCAATAAGGTTAGATTTGGATTCAAGAATTTTTCTTAGCATAGGCATGTTGTGTGGTTGCCCTTTTATGACATGAGAAAAAAACATATATGTCTTATCATGTAATATGTTTTCAACAGGTATTTCTTTGATACCTATAATTATTTCCGCATCAGACAAATCGGTGGTTACGTTCGCTCCTACTCTTGCGTATTCTTCGTCAGAAAAAATTCTTTTTTTTGAAGATTCCACAAGAAAACGATATCCTTCCTGAATTAGGTGACTTACGTGGATGGGCACCAAAGGTGCTCGACGTTCTGCAGGGTATCTGTTTTCTTCACGAATAGCTAATGTTTTCATACTTAGTTGTTTAATATTTTCAAACTTGGAAATTCATTATGCTATAGTACAAAAAAAGCTGCAAAAGCAGCTTC